>NZ_JBFPFM010000049.1:0-20102 GCF_047977705.1 Curtobacterium sp. LFS084 | reverse complement strand
CCCCCCGCCGGGTGGGCGCCGGGGGGGGGGGCCCCCCCCCCCGGCCCCCCCCGGCGGCCCCTTTTGGCCCCCGCGGGGGCCCCCGCCCGCCCGCCCCCCCCCCCCCCCCCCCCCCCCCCCGCGCACGCGGAAGGGCCCCGCACGCGCAGCGTGCGGGGCCCTTCCGGAACGACGGACTAGAAGTCCATGCCACCCGTGGGGTCGCCGGCCGGCATCGCCGGGGACTTCTCGGGCTTGTCGGCGACGACGGCCTCGGTCGTGAGGAACAGACCGGCGATCGACGCAGCGTTCTGCAGCGCCGAGCGCGTGACCTTGGCCGGGTCGATGATGCCCGCGGCGACGAGGTCGACGTACTCACCGGTCGCGGCGTTGAGGCCGTGACCCGACTCGAGCTCGCGGACCTTGGCGGCGACGACACCCGGCTCGAGACCGGCGTTCAGCGCGATCTGCTTGAGCGGCGCGTCGATCGCGACGCGGACGATGTTCGCACCGGTCGCCTCGTCGCCCTCGAGCTCGAGGGTGTCGAGCACGACGGACGCCTGGATGAGCGCGACGCCACCACCGGCGACGATGCCCTCCTCGACGGCGGCCTTCGCGTTGCGGACGGCGTCCTCGATGCGGTGCTTGCGCTCCTTGAGCTCGACCTCGGTCGCGGCACCGGCCTTGATGACGGCCACGCCACCGGCGAGCTTCGCGAGGCGCTCCTGGAGCTTCTCGCGGTCGTAGTCGGAGTCGGTCGCCTCGATCTCGGAGCGGATCTGACGGACGCGGCCCGCGATCTGCTCCTCGTCGCCGGCACCTTCGACGATGGTCGTCTCGTCCTTGGTGATGATGACCTTGCGGGCCTTGCCGAGCAGGTCGAGCGTCGCGTTCTCGAGCTTGAGGCCGACCTCTTCCGAGATGACCTGGCCGCCGGTGAGGATCGCGATGTCCTGCAGCATGGCCTTGCGGCGGTCGCCGAAGCCCGGGGCCTTGACGGCGACGGACTTGAAGATGCCGCGGATCTTGTTCACGACGAGCGTGGCCAGGGCCTCACCGTCGACGTCCTCGGCGATGATCAGGAGCTGCTTGCCCGCCTGGATCACCTTGTCGACGACCGGCAGGAGGTCCTTGATGTTCGAGATCTTCGAGTTGACGATCAGGATGTAGGCGTCCTCGAAGACGGCTTCCTGACGCTCGGGGTCGGTGACGAAGTACTGCGACAGGTAGCCCTTGTCGAAGCGCATGCCCTCGGTGAGCTCGAGCTCGGTGCCGAAGGTGTTCGACTCCTCGACGGTGACGACGCCTTCCTTGCCCACCTTGTCGATGGCCTCGGCGATGAGCGCGCCGATGGTCGGGTCGGCGGCCGAGATCGACGCGGTGGCGGCGATCTGGTCCTTGGTCTCGATGTCCTTCGCGTTGGCGAGGAGCTGGTCGGAGACGGCGGCGACGGCCTTCTCGATGCCGCGCTTGAGCGACACGGGGTCGGCACCGGCGGCGACGTTGCGGAGGCCTTCGCGGACGAGGGCCTGGGCGAGGACGGTCGCGGTGGTCGTGCCGTCACCGGCGACGTCGTCGGTCTTCTTGGCGACCTCCTTGACGAGCTCCGCACCGATCTTCTCGTACGGGTCGTCGAGCTCGATCTCCTTGGCGATGGAGACACCGTCGTTCGTGATCGTGGGGGCGCCCCACTTCTTCTCGAGGACGACGTTGCGGCCGCGCGGGCCGAGCGTCACCTTCACGGCGTCAGCCAGGATGTTCAGGCCGCGCTCGAGGCCACGGCGGGCCTCCTCGTCGAAAGCAATGATCTTAGCCATGTGAGTTTCTCGTCCCTCCCGGACGTCGTCATGGGGGTCGTGCTGGCACTCAGCGTGAGCGAGTGCCAACGCCGATTCTGGCACTCGCAGGGGTCGAGTGCAACACCGCCGGGAGGCGCGGGTCGAGTTCCCAGGACACGCACCGGCCCGTCACACGCCGGCCCGGCACGAGCGGCGCGTCACGCACCGGCCCCGACACGACGAACGCGCCGCCCCGGTGGGGACGACGCGTTCGCGGTGGTTCGGACTCAGGCGGGACGGACGGACTCGGCCTGCGGCCCCTTCGCCCCGGTGCCGACGTCGAACGTCACTGCCTGGCCCTCCTCGAGGACCTTGTAACCCGACATGTCGATTGCCGAGTAGTGCACGAACACGTCCTGGCCCCCTCCATCGACGGTGATGAAGCCGAAGCCCTTCTCGGCGTTGAACCACTTCACGGTTCCGTTGGCCATGATCTCTTGCTCCCTGCGGTGGTGCTGATGCGGACGGCGCTGTCGCCGTCCCGGCACGACTCTTGCCGAACAATGCCGACAGGGCAAGAGGTGTGACGTTGTTCAACGTCGATTCCGACAAGAATCAACGTGCCGGAAACACACTCGTCACAAATGCACGATCAATCGTCCGGAGAACGCACCCAGGAATGCGTCGGGACCGACGGAATGCGTCCGGACCGATCAGCCGGCGTAGTCCGCGCCGAGCACCACGCTGATGTCCGCGTTCGGGAACGCCGCCGACTGCTGCACGGCCGTCACCCCGAGCGACTTGGCGATGCCCTGGGCCAGGGTGGCCTGCGCCGCCTGCTGGTAGTAGACGATCGTCGCGGTGGTCCCGGTCGTGCCGGCGTCACCGGTCGAGGTCACCTTCCACCCGGCAGCGGTCAGCGCCGCACTGCCCTTCGCCGCGAGGCCGGTCGTCGACGTGCCGTTCAGCACGACGAGCGTCGTCGCACCCTGGTCGGCCGGGGTCGCCGCCGCCGGGGCCTGGGACGCCGGGGAGGACGCGGACGCCGACGGCTTCGCCGAGGCGGACGCCGACGCCGAGGCCGACGCGGACGGCGATCCGGCGCTGTCGAACGAGTAGGTGCCGTTCAGCAGCGCGAGCGCCCCGACGCCGATCGCGACGATGACACCGGTGGCGAGGGCCGCCCACGCGAACGCGATCCAGCCACGTCCCCGCCGCTGCGCCCCACGGTGCGCCCCGACCCGCGGGCCGTCGGCGACGTCGTCGAACCGGTCTCGGGGGTATCTCGTCGTCATCGTTCCTCTTCACGTCCTTCGGGTGCGGGGCCGGGCGCGACGAAAGTGCGCGCTGCCCGGGCACTGGTGCGCGCGTACCGGAGCCGCTGCAGCCGGGAGACCAGCTGCGGGTCGTACGCGAGCGCCGCCGGCGAGTCGATCACGCGGTTCAGCACCTGGTAGTACCGAGCCGGCGACATGTCGAACTCGACCCGGATCTCCGCTTCCTTCGTGCGGTCGTGCCGCGCCCGCTCCTGCTCGAACGCGAGCACGTGCCTCGCGAGCTCGCTGAGCGGGTCGGCGCTGAGCTGGTCAGCGCTGCGCTCGTGGGCGGGTGTGGCGGTCACTGCGGTTCCGATCGCGGTCAGGGCGGGTCTCGCACATCGTAGGGGTGGAGGGCATCCGGACCCTGGCACGCCGCTGGACTGTCGCGAAGACCGGTCACAGGTTCGGGTCGGCGAGCCACCGGACGCGGACCCCGAAGGGATCGGAGACGGCCGCGGCCACACCGTCGAGCGACGCGGTCGCGAACGCGTCCGGATCGGCGGGGTCGACGTCGTCCGGCAGGGTCCGGGCGACCCCGGCGAGGATCCCCGTGCGTTCCAGCGCGATCCAGTGCACGCCGCGTTCACGCATGCGGTCGACGACGCGCTGGCGGTCCGCCCCGGGGACGTACACGAGCGTCCCGGTGGTCAGGACGACCGGGGTGACGTCGTCCGGCAGGGCGTCGAGTGCACGGTCGAGGTCGCCCGGCAGGGAGCCCCGGATACGGACGGGAGGCACGGCGAGCGTCGCGCGCCGCGCCTCGCGCATCAGGGCGGTGCGGTCCGTCGCCTCGGGCGGGACGGCCTCGACGAGCCGGTCGAACGCCCCGGGTCGGGCCAGGTCGATCGGGTTCGGGTCGAGGGCGACACGCGCCCGGACGTCGATCGGACCCGCTGCCGGAGCCGGCACGGCCCCGCGGGCCTCGGCGACGAGGTGCAGGGCGGGTTCCACGGGCGCGGTGTGCATCCGGACGACCGCGGTCCGCGTCCCCGGTCGGACCCCGCGCCCCGTCGTTCCGGGGTGCACGGTTCGCCGCGGGGCGCGATCGGCGTCGGTGCGGACGACGTAGTCGAGCGTCACCCGGTCCGGGATCGAGCAGAGGCCCGCCGCCGCACCGGCGTCGACGAGGCCGAGCGGGCCGCCGACCCGCGCGGCGAGCGCCGCGAAGAGGGGAACCACCGGGGCGAGGCGTCTGGGGTCGTTCGCCTGCACCGTTGCGGAGGCGAGGGCCGAGACCAGGGCGGGTCGCGCCTCCCGGACCAGCGTGCGGAGCGCTCCGGCGTCGGCCGGATCCGCGCCCAGGCGGCGGGCGACCGCGAAGAGGAGCTCCGGCTGCCGCTTCGACTCCGGGACGTCGGCGAGCGCGGCGACCACCCCGTCGTCGAGCGAACGCGCCCACGCGGCGTACGTCGGCGACGTCGGAGCGATGCGGTCCGCGTAGGCGGCGTACCGGGCGCGGGTGTCCATCAGCGCCCGGTCGGGGTGACACCGGGGCGGTGCATGCCGACGTGCCGGATGCCGGCCTCGTCGTACGGCTCCCCGAAGCGGCTGAAGCCGTGGCGTTCGTAGAGCCCGGCGACGTACTCCTGGGCGTGCAGCACGAACGGCTCGTGTCCGTGGGCGTCGAGCACCGCGGCGACGAGTCGACCGGCGATCCCGCTCCCGCGGTGCGCGGGGTGGGTGGCGACCCGCCCGATCACCCAGGCGGGCGCCGCGGCACCGTCGGGGTGCACCTCGTCCGCGGCCGGTCGGATGAGCCGCAGGTACCCAACCGCATCGTCGTCGGTGCCGAACCACCAGTGCTCGGTGTCCGGTTCGCGGTCACGGCCGTCGAAGTCCTCGGCCGTCACGCGTTGTTCGAGTGCGAACACGCGGTTCCGGAGCACCACGATGCCGTACAGTTCGTCCGTCGTGAGACGGTCCCAACGGGCGTGGTGCACGGAATGTTCGGACATCGTCTGGAGTTTACCGAAGTGGTCGTCCGACAACGGCCCGAAGTGGTCGTCCGGCAACGGCGACGAGAGCAGGAGGAAGCAATGGCATACAACGTCGACAAGTCCGACGCCCAGTGGCGCGAGGAGCTCTCCCCGGACCAGTACGCCGTCCTCCGGCAGGCCGGGACGGAGCGCCCGTGGACGGGTGAGCTCCTCGACGAGGAGCGCGCCGGCGTCTACACCTGTGCGGCGTGCGGCGCGGAGCTGTTCAAGAGCGGCACGAAGTTCGACTCCGGCTGCGGCTGGCCGTCGTTCTACGAGTCGGTCGACCCCGACGCGGTGCAGCTCCTCGAGGACAACTCCCTCGGCATGGCCCGCACCGAGGTCCGCTGCGCGAACTGCGGCTCGCACCTCGGTCACGTGTTCCCCGACGGGTTCGGCACGCCGACGGGTGACCGCTACTGCATGAACTCGATCTCGCTGAACTTCTCCGAGAAGAGCGAGTGAGGCACGCGCCGCTCCGCGGGTGAGGCCCGACGCGTCCGCCGCTAGGATGGGCGCGTCAGCCGGCATGGCGCAATTGGTAGCGCACCGTACTTGTAATACGGGGGTTGCGGGTTCGAGTCCCGCTGCCGGCCCCGACGACGAAGGCCCCGGGTGGATGCACCCGGGGCCTTCGGCGCGTCGGGACGCGGATCAGGGGCGTTCCGAGCGCTCGACGCGGTAACCAGCCGGTCGTTCCAGCGATCGTGGCACCGGTGACGACGCAGTGTCCACACCCGTCGTCAAGCTCGCGGGAAGCCGCACGCGTTCCTCGGAGGACGCTCAGCGACCGCCGGTGATCTTCCGCTCCCGCTGGGCGACGCCGGCGGTGCCGTACGGGTAGTCGTCGATGCGCGGGGCGCTGACCTCGGTGAGCCGGGCGAGCTCGGCGTCGTCGAGCACGAGGTCAGCGGCGCCGAGGTTGTCCTCGAGCTGCGAGACGGTGCGGGCGCCGAGGATGACGCTCGTCACCGCCGGTCGGGCGAGCAGCCAGGCCAGGGACACCTGCGACCGCGAGGCTCCGTGCGCGTCGGCGATGTCGGACACCGCGTCGAGGACGGCCCAGGTGCGCTCGTCGCCGTTCCGCGCCTCCCACGCCTCCATGCCGCGCGACGGGTTCTCGCCGAGGCGCGTCGCGCCGGTGGGGGCCTCGTCGCGCTGGTACTTGCCGGAGAGCCAGCCGCCGGCGAGGGGCGACCACGGGAGCAGACCGATGCCGGCGTCGAGGCAGGCCGGGACGATCTCGTGCTCGATGTCGCGCACGAGCAGGTTGTACTGCGGCTGCAGGGTCACGGGCGGAGCCCACCCGTGCGCCTTCGCCTCGTACACGGCCTTCGTGATCTGGTACCCGAGGTAGTTCGAGAACCCGTAGGTGCCGATCTTGCCGGCCGCCACGGCGTCGTCGAGGAAGCGCAGGGTCTCCTCGATCGGGGTGAGGGCGTCCCAGGCGTGCATCTGGTACAGGTCGATGTGGTCGACGCCGAGCCGCTCGAGCGACGCGTCGAGCGCCACCCGCAGGTGCCGGCGGGACAGTCCGAGGTCGTTCGGCCCGTCGCCCTGCGGGAAGCGCCCCTTGGACGCGAGGACGACCTGCTGTGCCTCGGTGGGGTGCGCGGCGAGCCACCGGCCGATGATGCGCTCCGACTCGTTGCCGGAGTACACGTCCGCCGTGTCGACGAGCGTGCCGCCCGCGGCGACGAACGTGTCGATGATGGTGTGCGAGGTGGGTTCGTCGGCTTCACTGCCGAACGTCATGGTGCCGAGGGTCAGCGTCGACACCGATGTCCCGCTGTTGCCGAGGAGTCTGTAGTCCATGGCCGGGACGGTACGCGCGGCCGAACGTGCCCGCGAGGACCTGCGAGTACCCCTCAGCGCGCGGCGGACACGTCCGGGTCCGTCAGGAACGCGATCGCGGCGTCCCGGAAGGCCCGGGAGGTCGGCGCGTTGAAGTGGTTCCGCCCCGGGATCTCGAAGAAGGACGCGTCGGGCGCGGCCCCCGCGAGCCGGACGGCGCTGTCCTTGATGCCGTCCTCGCTGCCGGCGGCCATGAGCACCGGCTGCGCGGGGGCGTTCCCGGGCGTCGGTTCGATGCTGTCGCGCATCCCCTCGACCATCGCCACGAGCGCGCCGAGGTCGTTCCCGTCGACGTTCCCGGCCATCGTGAGGTAGCCGTTCGTCACGCGGTCCTCGATCGGCGTGCCGTCGGCGAGGTACGCCTTGGCCTGGTCGACGCGCACGCGGCGCATCGGGTCGGCGTCCGGGATGCCGCCGAACACCGCGCGGGTGATGCGGTCCGGCAGTCGTTCGGCCGTGTGCCAGCCGACGCGGGCGCCGAGCGAGTACCCGAGGAACGCGACGTCGTCGAGCAGGTAGGTGTCGATCACGGCGGTGACGTCGGCCACGAGCAGGTCCATCGAGTACGCGGACGGGTCGCGCGGCTTCGACGAGGCACCGTGCCCGCGCTGGTCGAGGGCGACGACGCGGTGGCCGGACCGGACGAGGTCGCGCGTCCAGCCGGAGGCGTGCCAGTTCAGCAGCGCCCCGGAGGCGAACCCGTGCACGGCGACGACCGCCGGTGCCTCGGGGTCGCCGAAGTCGTAGGTCGCGATCTTCAGCCCGTCGGGTGACATCACGACGCGGGGACGGGGCGCTTCGGGGACGAGTGACATGTCCCCTCCAGGCTACCGGCGCAGGGTGGTCGGCATGGACGGCTACGGCGGCGATCAGATCCGGGCGGCGGAGCGGCCGCACCTCGACGCGGGTGAACCCCTCATGCAGCGTGCGGCGGACGGGCTGGCCCGGATCGTCGGGGACCTGCTCGACGACCCGGCCGTGCGTCCGGGAGACGGCCCGGGGTCGGTCCTGCTGCTGGTGGGCAGCGGCGACAACGGCGGTGACGCCCTGTTCGCGGGTGCACGCCTGGCGGCGGACGGGAGGCGCGTCACCGTCCTGCGCGTCGGCTCGCGGGTCCACGCGGCCGGCCTGGCAGCGGCGCTGGACGCCGGCGCCCGGCTCGTGGACGACCCGTCGGGTGCGCCGGGGCAGGCCCGCCCGGCGGCGGACGTGCTCGCCGCCGTCGCCCGCTGGGGCGACCGTGGTCCGGCGGCGGTCGCGACCGACGCCGCCCTCGACGCCGACCTGGTGCTCGACGGGATCCTGGGGATCGGTGCGCGGGGTGCCGCGGCCCTCCGCTCCCCGGCGCGCGAGGTCGTGGCGGCGGTCCGGCAGCTCGCACGGGACCAGCGCGCGCCGTTCGTGGTCGCCGTCGACGTGCCGAGCGGGATCGACGTCGACACCGGAGCGATCGCGGACGACCACGTGCTGCAGGCGGACGTCACGGTGACGTTCGGCGGGGTGAAGGCCGGGCTCCTCCGTGGACCGGGCGCGACGCTCGCCGGTCGGATCGAGCTGGTCGACGTCGGGATCGGTGCGGACCTGCAGACCGTGGAGCCGCTGGTCCGCACCTGACGGTTCAGACCCCGCCGGCGTCCACGCCGTGCTCGACGTCGGGACGCGCCTCGAGCCAGGTGTCGACGAAGTGCCGGTAGTTCGCGGCGATGAGCCCCTCGGCCGCCTCGGTGTCGAGGTGCTCGCGGACGACATCGTCGAGCGGTTCCTCCCAGTTGCTGCGACCGATCGCGAACCCGACGAACCCGTCCACCGGCGCGGCGGTCCGCAGCCAGTGGTCGAGCTGCTCCGCGGGGGCGTCCCGACCGAGGACGATGCACTGCACCCGGTCGCGGCCGTCCCGACGGACGGTCCGGACGACACGCTCGGCGTCCGCGCGCGCGTCGAGGCCCTCGAGCTTCCACACGTCGGCCTCGACGCCGTGGTCCTGCAGGTACTCGACGACCTGGACGACGAGGTCCGGGCGGAGGTCGCGGTCGTAGTCCTCGACCGACTCCCGCTGTTCGTCGGTGGCCGGTACGAGCAGCTCGACCAGGAAGGGCCGCCCCGCGTCGTGCAGCGTCGCGGCGACCCGGGCGAGGTCGGACGCCTGCCGCTCCCGGCGGTCCGCGTCGAAGTCGGGGTTGTCCCGGACGAGCACCTTCACCCAGTCCGGGTCGAACGCGTCCACGTGGGCGGTCCAGTCGTCGCCGTACTCGAGTTCGAACCACTCGCGGCCCGACCGCTCGATCGGCATCGCGAGCTGGAGGCCGGCCTCCTTGGCGAGCCGGGCGACGTCGGCGCCGTAGCGCTCGTCGACGAGGACGCCGGTGCGGTCACGGGCGGCCCCGGCGGCGAGCGCCGTGAGGACGCCGCGGTACACGAGCTGCTTGCCGGCGCGCACGCGCTCGGCCTCTGGTTCGTCCCGCGGCTCCCCGCCGGACTCGTCGTAGGTGTGCTCGAGGAGCGAGGACCGCTGGTCCATCGCGAAGAGGAACAGGGGGTGTGATTCGTCGAGGACGGGCATGTCCTCCGGTCTACTCGCCACCCCGGGCACGATGTCCCGGGCATCCGTACATTCGGGGCATGACGTTCAACGACGACTCCGAGCTGCAGGGCGGCAAGGTCACGCGGCGCGGGCGCGGGCGCGGCGCTGCGATCGGCGGTGGAGCGGTCGGTGTCGGCGCCATCGTCGTGTTCCTCATCGCACAGTTCACCGGCGTCGACCTGACGGGGTTCATCGACGGGGGCGGTGGGACCACGCAGATCCAGCAGGAGGGCGGGACCGTCGACGCGGCCGCCGAGTGCCGGACCGGTCGTGACGCGAACCTGCAGATCGAGTGCCGCATGGAGGGTGCCGCCGAGTCGCTCGACGGCTACTGGACGGCCGAGTCGCGGAAGCTCGGCATCTCCTACACGACCCCCGGGTTCGTCCTGTTCGACGGGTCGACGAGCACCGGGTGCGGGCAGGCGTCGGCGTCGACCGGTCCGTTCTACTGCCCGCCGGACCGGGCGATCTACCTCGACACCGCCTTCTACGACGACCTGCAGTCGACGTACGGCTCGTCCGGTGGCCCGCTCGCCCAGATGTACGTCGTCGCGCACGAGTGGGGCCACCACGTCCAGCAGCTCCAGGGCACCTTCGCGAACACCGACCGCTCCGGGACCGGGGCGTCGTCCGGCAGCGTCCGCGTCGAACTGCAGGCGGACTGCTACGCGGGTGCGTGGGTCGGCGACGCCGCGACCACGAAGGACGCGGACGGCCGGACCTTCTTCGAACCGATCACCCGGAGCCAGGTCGAGGACGCCCTGTCCGCCGCGAGTGCCGTCGGCGACGACAGCATCCAGGAGCGGTCGAGCGGCCGGGTGGACCCGGACTCGTTCACGCACGGGTCGAGCGAGCAGCGGCAGAACTGGTTCCTGCGCGGCTACCAGCGCGGCGCCACGGCGTGCGACACGTTCAGCGTGCCGGGTTCGTCCCTGTAGGCCGGGCCGGACCCGCTCAGTTCGACGGGGTGGCGCTCGGCGTCCGGGACGCGGTCGGGGTGGCGCTCGGCGTCGGCGTCGGCGTCGGCGTCGCGTCGGTCGTGCCGGCCGCCGTCACCACGAACGTCCGGAAGTCGTCGTTCGTGATCGGTGACGTGAGCTCGTAACGCTGCCCGTTCACGAGCACGAGGGGCGTGCCCGGGAACTCCTGGAGCGACGAGCCGGGGATGTCGCCGCTCGTCACCGCGGTGGTCCGCTCGTCGATCCACTTGCTGTAGGTCTGGTCCTCGATGCACTTCGTGATCGCGGAGCGCTTCTGCACGCCGTCGACACCCGTGACGACCTTGGTCAGCTGCGCGTCGGTGAGGCCGGCGGTGCCCTCCTCCGGCTGCTTCGCGAACAGCGCCTGGTTGACGGCGAAGAACTGGTCCGGCGAGTTGTCGGCGACGCAGGCGGCGGCGTTGGCGGCACGGAGCGAGTACTTCGTGCCCTGCGACCGGTTCGAGAGGATCGCGATCGGGTGGATGTCGACGGTCGCGGCCCCGGAGTCGACGAGGTTCTGGATGTACTCGCCGTTCGCGTCCTCGAACTGGCCGCAGATCGGGCAGAGGTAGTCGATGTACATCGTGATGCGCACCGAACCGGCGGCGTCGGTCGAGGTCGGGGCTGGCGAACCGGACGTCGGCGTGACCGCCTTGAGGTCCTGCCCGATGGTGATGCCGCCCTGCGACGTGTTCGCCGGGCCGGGGCCGGCAGGCTGCACCGAGTCGACGAGCACGAGGGTCACGACCGTCGCGGCGGCGAGCAGGACGGCACCGATGCCGATCTGCAGGCCGAGTCGGAGTCCGCGCTGGCGGCGCTTCTGCTGGGTACGGGCACGCTGGGCGCGCTGTCGGGCGGCTTCGCGTCGTTCGTTCCGCGCGGCGCGGGCGTCACCCTCGGGGCGGTTGGTCATGCGTCGAGTGTCCTCACGTTGATCGTCGTCCGGACGGCCTCCCCCGCGGGCCGGACGGACCCGCCGATCGTACCGGGGCCCGGTGGGAACCACCCAACCAGGTGTGAACGCTGGCGTTCCCGGGAGAGATCGTGTTGTATGAACCTCGATGGTCGACGGCGACCATCCGGGGCCCCCACGGGCAACCGCTTCACTCGGATCGTCCGGCACGTACCTGCCGGTGAAGGAAGGACCGAACGCTCATGGCGTCCGTCACCTATGACAAGGCAACCCGTCTCTACCCCGGAGGCAACCGTCCCGCGGTCGACTCCCTCGACCTGGACGTCGCCGACGGCGAGTTCCTCGTCCTCGTCGGCCCCTCGGGCTGCGGCAAGTCCACCTCCCTGCGCATGCTCGCCGGCCTCGAAGAGGTCAACTCCGGCGCGATCCGCATCGGCGACCGCGACGTCACGGACGTCCCGCCGAAGGACCGCGACATCGCGATGGTGTTCCAGAACTACGCGCTGTACCCGCACATGACCGTCGCCGAGAACATGGGCTTCGCGCTCAAGATCGCCGGCGTCGGCAAGGACGAGCGCGCCACCCGCGTGCAGGAAGCCGCCAAGCTCCTCGACCTCGAGCAGTACCTCGGCCGCAAGCCGAAGGCGCTCTCCGGTGGTCAGCGTCAGCGCGTCGCGATGGGCCGCGCGATCGTCCGTCAGCCGCAGGTGTTCCTCATGGACGAGCCGCTGTCGAACCTCGACGCCAAGCTCCGCGTCCAGACCCGCACCCAGATCGCCTCGCTGCAGCGTCGCCTCGGTGTCACCACGGTCTACGTCACGCACGACCAGACCGAGGCCCTCACCATGGGTGACCGCATCGCGGTGCTCAAGGACGGCATCCTGCAGCAGGTCGGCTCGCCGCGCGACCTCTACGAGAAGCCGAACAACGTGTTCGTCGCCGGCTTCATCGGCTCGCCGGCCATGAACCTCCTGCCGGCCGACGTGGTCGAGGGCGGCATCAAGTTCGGCACGCTCAACCACCCGATCGACCGCGACACGCTCTCGAACGCGCGTTCCGGCCAGATCACCGTCGGCATCCGCCCCGAGGACGTCGTCGTGGCGCAGTCGGGAGAGGGCCTGCCGGTCACGGTCGACGTGGTCGAGGAGCTCGGCGCCGACGGCTACCTCTACGGTCACGCCGACGTCAACGGGTCGCGCGTCGACATCGTCGCCCGCGTCGACGGGCGTTCGCACCCGTCGATCGGTGACACGATCGTCGTCACGCCGAAGCAGGGCCACGTGCACGCATTCGACACCGAGTCGGGCGAACGCCTCGACGACAAGGCCGTCGTCAGCGCGTAACGCTGGAAGGTCCCAACAGGAGGCGGGGGGGGGGCGGGGGGCGCCCCCCCCCCCCCCCCCCCCCCGGCCGCCCGCGCCCCGGGCCGCCGCCCCCCCCCGGGGGGGGGGCCCCCCCCCCCCCCCCCCCCTCCCGTCCGTCGCACACGTACCAGAGGAACCAACCGTGCCCGACTCGATGTCCATCACCGCTGCCACCGTCGACCCCGGACTCCTCGACCTGCCGTGGGACCTCCCGCTGGCCGACTGGCCGGACTCCACGATCGTCGCGCTCCCGAAGGGCATCTCCCGGCACCTCGTCCGGTTCGTGCAGCTCGGCGGGTACGTCGTCGCCGTGAAGGAGACCGGTGAAGAGGTGGCGCGCTCGGAGTACGAGATGCTCCGCACGCTGCAGCGCATGGACGTGCCGTGCGTCGACCCGGTCGCGGTGATCACGAACCGGGTCAGCGCCGACGGCGAGGCCCTGCACCCCGTCCTCGTCACCCGACACCTGCGCTTCTCACTGCCCTACCGCGCCCTGTACTCGCAGACGCTGCGCCCCGAGACGGCCACCCGCCTGGTCGACGCCCTCGCGCTCCTGCTCGTCCGGCTGCACGTCATCGGCTTCTACTGGGGCGACGTCTCGCTCTCGAACACGTTGTTCCGCCGCGACGCCGGAGCCTTCGCCGCGTACCTCGTGGACGCCGAGACCGGCAAGCTCTACCCCGGCGGCCTGTCGAACGGGCAGCGGGAGAACGACCTCGAGGTCGCGCGCGTGAACATCGCCGGCGAGCTCCTCGACCTCGAGGCCGGCGGCCGCCTCGACGAGAACGCCGACGCCGTGGACGTCTCGAACCGGATCGTCGCGCAGTACCGGACGCTCTGGAAGGAACTCACCGGCACCGAGCAGTTCGACGTCCGGGAGCGCTGGCGCATCAACGACCGGGTCGAACGCCTCAACGCGCTCGGCTTCGACATCGAGGAGCTGTCGATCCACACGACCGAGGGTGGATCGCAGGTCCGCATCCAGCCCAAGGTCGTCGACGCCGGCCACCACCAGCGACGGCTGCTTCGTCTGACCGGCCTCGACGCCGGCGAGAACCAGGCGCGACGGCTCCTCAACGACCTCGACTCGTACCGGGCGCGCAACGGCCGCGACCTCCTCGACGAGGAGATGGTGGCGCACGAGTGGGTCTCGCGGGTGTTCGAGCCGGTGATCCGCTCGATCCCGCGCGACCTGCGCGGGCGGCTCGAGCCGGCCGAGGTGTTCCACGAACTGCTCGAGCACCGCTGGTTCATGTCCCAGGAAGAGGAGCGGTCGGTATCGCTCCCCGAGGCCACGACCGCGTACATCAACGACGTGCTCCGGCACCGCCGCGACGAGCGGCTGCTGATCAACCCGCCGACGTCCTCGATGACGCTGCCGATCCCGGTCGTCGACGACGCGGCGGAGTCCGAGGACGTCGAGGACTGGCGCGCCGGCGTCTGACGCGCGCCCGCTCCCGCACGCCCGCACGCCCGCACGCCCGCACGCCCGCGATCGTGAGCAGAAATGGTCGCCTCCTGATCCGGGAGGCGACCATTCCTGCTCACGAAGTGCACGGCTACTCGGCGCGACGGCGCCGGGCGACCTCCCACAGGGTGACACTCGCGGCGATACCCGCGTTGAGGGACTCCGTCGCGCTCGAGATCGGGATCGAGACGATCGCGTCGCAGGTCTCGGTGACCAGGCGCGACAGCCCCTTGCCCTCGGACCCGACGACGATAACGATCGGCCGGTCGGCGAGCGCGAGGCCGTCGAGCTCCACGTCGCCGTCCCCGTCGAGGCCGAGCACGAACAGGCCCATCGACTTGAGCGACTTGAGCGTCTGCGTGAGGTTCGGGGCCATCGCCACGGGCGTGCGGGCGGCGGCACCGGCGCTGGTCTTCCACGCCGACGCGGTCACGCCGACGGACCGACGCTGCGGAACGACGACACCGTGGCCGCCGAACGCCGCGGTGGAACGGATGATCGCGCCGAGGTTGCGCGGGTCGGTGATGCCGTCGAGGGCGACGAGCAGCGGGACCTCGTCCTTCGCGAACGCCCGCTCGACGACGTCCTCGGCCACGGCGTACTCGTACGCGGGGACCTTGAGCGCGACGCCCTGGTGCACGCTGTCGTGCCCGGTGATGCGGTCGAGCTCCGGACGCATGATCTCCATGATCGGGACGCCGCGGTGGTTGGCGAGCGCGAGGATCTCCTTGACGCGGTCGTCCACCTCGATGCGGGCGGCGATGTAGAGCGTCGTCGAGGGGGTCTTCGTGCGCAGGGCCTCGAGCACCGAGTTGCGGCCGGTGACCAGCTCGGAGTCGTCGGTCTTGCGCTGCGGCGGGCGGCCGGAGCGCTGCTGCTGCGAGCTCGACGCGCCGTGACGCCCACGGGCTGCCTCGAAGCGCTCCTTCGCCGCCTTGCGCTTGCCGGCGGGGTGGTACGGACGGTCCTCGGCCTTCGGGGTCGGCTTGCGACCCTCGAGCGCCTGTGCGCCCTGGCCGCCGGAGCCGACCTGCTTGTTGCCCTTGCGGCCTGAGCGGACGGCGCCCGGCCGTCCCTTCTTGCTGCCCGAGACGTTCTTCATTGCTCTCTCCTGTCCGGCACTGCCGTTGTCAGGCGATGCTCCAGCGTGTACCTGCTGCGGTGTCTTCGATCGTGATGCCCGCGGATGCGAGGTCGTCGCGCACGCGGTCGGCCGTGGCGAAGTCGCGTGCCGCCCTGGCGTCGGCGCGCTCCTGCACGAGGCGTTCGACGAGTGCTGCGAGCGGTGCGGCCGATGCGTCGTGGCCGCCGCCCGACCAGTGGGCGGCTCGCGGGTCGATGCCGAGCACTTCCACCATCGCAGCCACCTGATGGTACGCGGTTCCGAGCGCTTCCGCATTCAGAGAGTAATAAGACCCAAATTAACGGCCATAATGGCCGCTACGCGGCGGGAGGTCACACCGAACTTCCGCCGAATATTTCCCATATGGAAGTTCACATTGGCTTCCGAGCAGTTGCAGATAACCGATATCTCCCAACTGGTCTTGCCGATGGCGCACCACTGCAACACTTCCTTCTCCCGGCTGGTCAGAACCACCGGTTTGCTGACCGGATGTTCGAAGGCCAGTCCGGCACCGCTCTGCAGTGCGTAGTCCTTGAGCATCCACAGGGTCGGCAGGACCGACTCTATGAAACGGTTGGCCTCGGCCCGGTTTTCCGCTTCCACGCTGAGGCTCAGCGCGCCGAGTTCGCCGCGAGCACCATGCAGCGGCATGGTCAGCCCATACACCAGGCCGGCGGCCGAGGCTTCCTCGAAGAACTCGTGCTGCTTTCGCGTCTGGTAGATGGACGGTTCCCAGAAAATCGGCAGTACGCTCTGGGTACAGTGACTGACCGTCGGGTCGACCCGCGCGTAGCCAGCCCGGTCGTAATGCTCGCGCCAGGCGGCCGGGTAGTTGCCGACGATGAAGGCGTTCTCGTAGTCCTGGCTGTCCTTAGGCAACAGGCCGAACAGGATCTTCGAGAATCCAAGGTCGCTCGCCATCTTCTGCAGGATGGCGCTCCACTCCAATTTTCCACTTGAGCGTTCCAGCTCAAGAAAACCGTCAACCAAGGCCATCGTCCGCGTCCAGGGCGGCGTTCCCGGCGCGCACGGTCTCGTGCAGCACGGCGAGGGCCTGTGGCACCGAGAGGTCGTCGTCCATCGCCGCCGCGAACGCCTCGGGGACCCCCGGGGCGTCGGCCAGGTGGACGCCCTCGAGCCGCGCGGCGGCCCGTGCCAGGAAGCCGTCGATGCGGTCGAGCGCCGCCTCGGCCTCGGCCAGGGAGCCGTCGTGGTGGTCGATCGACGAGCGGTAGTGCGCAGCGCCGAGGAAGTACCGGACGACCACGGGCCGAGCGGACCCGAGGAAGTCGGCGGCGAAGATCGAGTTGCCGAGCGACTTCGACATCTTCTGCCCCTCGACGGTCACGAGCCCGTTGTGCAGCCAGTAGGAGGCGAACGCGTCCCCGGCCGCCATCGACTGCGCGAGCTCGTTCTCGTGGTGCGGGAAGCGCAGGTCGAGACCACCGCCGTGGATGTCGAACGCCGGGCCGAGGTACCGGCGGGACATCGCCGAGCACTCGATGTGCCACCCCGGTCGGCCGGGTCCCCAGGGCGAGTCCCAGTTCGCGGTCGACGGCTCACCCGGCTTGGCACCCTTCCAGAGCGCGAAGTCCCGGGGGTCGCGCTTGCCGCGGGGGTCGGCGTCGGCGGCCTCGACCATGTCCTCGCGGCGCTGCCGGGTGAGCGCACCGTAGGACGCCCAGCTTCCGGTGTCGAAGTAGACGTCGCCCGAGCCGTCGGCGGCGGCGTAGGCGTGCCCGCGGTCGATGAGCCTGGCGATGATGTCGTGCATCTGCGGCACGCTCGCGGTCGCCCGCGGCTCGTACGTCGGGGGCAGGATGCCGAGCGCGTTGTACGCGGCCGTGAACTCGAGCTCGACGCGGTAGGCCCGCGCGAACCACGGCTCGTCGGTGCCGGCGGCCAGGTCGAGCACCTTGTCGTCGATGTCCGTGACGTTCCGCACGAGCGTGACGTGCAGGCCGCGGTGGGTGAGCCAGCGGCGCCAGATGTCGTACACGAGGGCGGAACGGAGGTGCCCGATGTGCGGCGACGACTGCACGGTCGGACCGCACACGTACATGCTCACCTGTCCGTCGACCAGCGGGACGAGGTCGACGACGGCAGCGGCGCGGGAGTCGTAGAGGCGAACGGTCACGCCCCCAAGCCTAGGACGTCAGGCCGCCCGGACGACGGACGTCATGCCGCCCGACGACGGACGTCATGCCGCCCGGACGACGGCCGTCGCGATCGCGGCGAGCCCCTCGCCGCGCCCGGTGAAGCCGAGACCGTCGGTCGTGGTGCCGGAGACCGCGACCGGGGCTCCGACGACGGCCCCGAGGGCGTCCTGCATCTCGGTGCGTCGGGCGCCGATGCGCGGGCGGTTCCCGATGACCTGCACGGTGACCGACACGGGGACGAGTCCGGCGGACGCCAGCATCGCGACCGCGCCCCGGACGAAGACGTCACCGGACGCTCCGGCGTATGCGGGGTCCGAGGTGCCGAACGTCCCGCCGATGTCGCCGAGTCCGCCCGCCGAGAGCAGGGCGTCGCAGACCGCGTGCGCGACCGCGTCCCCGTCGCTGTGCCCGGAGAGCCCGGGCTCGCCGGGGAAGTCGAGCAGCCCCACCCGGCACGGTGAGGCGTCGTCGAACGCGTGCACGTCCACCCCGAGGCCGACCCGGGTGTGCACGGGCGCACTGCTGCGGGCGCGGACGATCGACTCGGCGCGGCCGAGGTCCCACGCCGTGGTGATCTTGAAGGCGTCGGCGTCGCCCGGGACGGACCGCACCGTGCCACCGGCGGCCTGGAACACCCCGGCGTCGTCGGTCTCGGCGCGCTCGGACACCGCGTACGCCCGCCGGAGCGCTCCGAGCGGGAAGCCCTGCGGGGTCTGCACCCCGACGAGCGCCGCGCGGTCGACGGTCTCGACGACGACGTCCCCCTCGACGCGCTTGACGGTGTCCGTGACGGGCAGCGCGGGGACGAACCCGGCACCGGCGCCGTCGGCGAGCGATCCAGCCACCGCGTCGAAGACCCGCTCGAACTGCTTGGCCGGCGTCAGGCACCGCGCCGCGTCGTGCACCAGCACCGCGGTGACGGTGTCCGGCAGGACGGCCAAGCCGGCCTCGACCGAGGCATGGCGATCCGCGCCTCCGGGGACGACGGCCGTGTACGCGACCGCGGGCCCGGCGACGGACGCGACCAGCTGTCGGCAGTCGTCGAGGAGCGCCGCCGGCGCGACCACCACGACGAGCGTCGGCGACGGCAGGGCGAACAGCGGCTCGAGCGCCCGCGCGAGCATCAGCGTGCCGGCCACGGGGACGAACGCCTTGGCCGTCCCGATGCCGAGCCGGGTGCCGGAACCGGCCGCAACGACGACGACCGCCCTGTCCACCCCGGAGGGGAACAGAACGGTCGGGGTCGTGTTCAGTGGTTCGGTGCGCTCAGGAGGCGAGGACCTCGTCGAGGACGGTCGATGCCTTGTCCTCGTCGGTCTTCTCGGCCAGCGCCAGCTCGGAGATGAGGATCTGGCGCGCCTTGGCCAGCATCCGCTTCTCACCCGCGGACAGGCCGCGGTCCTGGTCGCGACGCCAGAGGTCGCGGACGACCTCGGACACCTTGATGACGTCGCCGGACGCGAGCTTCTCGAGGTTCGCCTTGTACCGGCGCGACCAGTTGGTGGGCTCTTCGGTGAAGGGGGCACGCAGGACCTCGAACACCTTGTCGAGGCCTTCCTTGCCGATCACGTCACGGACCCCGACCAGGTCGACGTTGTCCGCCGGGACCTCGATCGTCAGGTCACCCTGGGTGACCCGCAACTTCAGGTAGACCTTTTCCTCACCCTTGATGACGCGCGTCTTGACTTCAGAGATGGTTGCCGCCCCGTGATGGGGGTAGACGACGGTCTCGCCGACCTCGAATTGCATGTATCAGGCTCCGTTCCGAGACACCCAGTTTACCACAAGCGTTGTTCGGGTAATGGGCCCGTGACACCTGGCACCCGCGCTCATCGGTAGGATGGATCCGGACCGTCCGGTCCACATCGTGATCTTCCGGAGGAATCTCTTGCGAGCTCGGGTACTCGTGTCCGTCGCCGTTGCGGCAACCATCGCGCTCGGCGCCACCGGCTGCGAGTTCATGTCGCCCGCACAGACGGCCGAGATCAAGCAGATCACCGACGGCGTCAACGTCACCACGGGCAAGGTCGACATCCGCAACGCCCTCCTCATCGCCGACGACTCCGAGGGTGCCCGCTTCGTGGGCACGCTCGTGAACAACGGTGGCGAGGTGACGCTCTCGATCGAGGTCGGCGGTGACACCCAGACCGTGACCGTCCCGGCGAACACGCACATCGACCTCGGCGGTGCCGCCGAGCCCTCCGAGCAGGCCACCACGTCGACGCAGAACGACAACGGCACCACGCAGGGCACCGCCGCCGGCGAATCGCGCGAGGTCGTCTTCGACGACGCCGACACCAAGCCGGGCTCCCTCGTCAAGGTCTACTTCTCGTACTCGGGCGCCGAGGGCGTCTCGGCGAGCGTCCCGGTGCTGACGAGCCAGCAGGAGGAGTACGCGACCCTCGCGCCGACCTCCTCGCCGGAGCCGACCAGCGAGATCACCCTGCCGGTCGAGACCCCCGAGGCCACGCCGTCGGACGACGCCACCGGCAAGTAGGCGGACAGCCGCACGCACCGGAGGCGGGGGGGGGGGGGGGGGGGGGGGGGGGGCGGGGGCCCCCCCCCCCCCCGGGCCCCCCCGCCCCGCCCCCCGCCCCCCCCCCCCCCC
>NZ_JBFPFM010000048.1:0-21686 GCF_047977705.1 Curtobacterium sp. LFS084 | reverse complement strand
GGCGGCGGCTGCGCGCGGCGACGGGGCGGTGGCGATGGTGGTGCGCTGGCGCACCGTGCGCGGTCGTGCACTCGGTGCGAGGTTGCCCGCACCGTGCGGCGCCACAAGCGCGCACCACGCGTGCAACCTCGCACCCGGCGACGAACGCCGCCCCACGGCAGCCAGGAGGCGCGACACACGCCCGCCACGCCGCACCGTGCGCGGTTGCGCACTCCGTGCGAGGTTGACCGCACCGTGCGGCGCCACAAGCGCGCACCACGCGTGCAACCTCGCACCCGGCAACGAACGCCGCACCACGGCAGCCAGGAGGCGCGGCACACGCTCGCCACGCCGCACCGTGCGCGGTCGCGCACTCCGTGCGGCGCCACAAGCGCGCACCACGCGTGCAACCTCGCACCCGGCAACGAACGCCGAACGCCGCACCACCGCGCGACCCAGCGAACGGGGCCGCGAACGGCCCACGAGGCCACAGCGGGCCGCTGAGCGGTCAGCGAGCGGCCGGAGGACCCCAGGGGTTCGACGGAGCCTGCGGCGGCGCGGACGGGGGCACCGGCGGCCACTGCGCACCCGGCTGACCAGCACCCGGCTGACCAGCACCCGCCTGTCCGGACTGTCCCGGCTGGCCGTGCGGCGGCTGGCCGGAGGGACCCGGGTGGCCCTGCCCTCCCGGCTGGCCCTGCACACCCGACGCGCCGGACTGCACCGTCGCCGGGGGCACGGCGTCGGCCGGACGGACCGTCCCGGGCGTGCCGGGAGCCCCGAGCGCCCGACGACCGCCCCGGGGACGCCCGAGCCAGAGCCACGCCGCGGTGGAGGTCGCGATGAGCATGAGCGTGAACGGCACACCGGACTGCAGCGGCCGGGTGACGACGTCGATGAGGATCTGCGCGCCTCCGGACCGGACGGCACCGAAGGTCCCCGTGAACACCCCGACGAGCGCGAGCGCGATGGTGCCGGCGGCTCCGGCGAGCACGGCACGGAGGAGGACCGTCGGCAGCGGACTCCGACGGTCGATGGGCGTGAGGAACGCCAGGGCGAGGAACGCTCCGGCGTAGAACGGGAACGGCGCGGCGAAGACCCCGGACACGAACCCGCCGATGAGGCTGCCGCCGGCGCCGTAGCTGGCGAACGGGTGCACGACGAACGAGGCGCCGAGCAACCCGATGAGGCCCGAGACGAACTCGACGAGCACGATCGACACGACCGCGATGAGCGCCCCGGCGGTGTTCGTCACCGAGGCTCCCGGCGCGAAGGCCCGGCGCGGGTCCGCCGCTGCCCGGGGCGGTCGGGGAGCCGGGTACGGCGCACCTCGGTACGGCGCGCCCGCGTACGGCCCGCCCTGCGGTGCACCCGCGTAGGGCGCACCATGCGGCGCGCCCGGGTCCGAACCACCCTGGGGCGCCCCGTACGGCTGCGCCGGCGGCGCGGGCTGTGACCAGCCCGCGCCGTAGTACCCGCGATCGTGCTGCGACCGCTGCGGGTCGCCGGGGTTCGACATCGTCAGTTCCCCAGGATCACGGCGCCGTCGTCGGTGTCGTCACCCTCGGCCGTCGCCGGCGCGCTGATGCTCGGGGACGAGACACGACGGGACCGCGAACGCCCCTGCCCCGGCTGCTTGGGCTCCGGGAGCGCCTGCAGGACGGAGTCGAGCAGGGACTCGGCGTCGCCGCTGACCCGGCGCGGTTCGCGCTTCGTCGCCGCGATCGGGATGTCCAGGATCGCGACGGACGTCTCGGTCGGCGTCACCGGGGCGCTCGAGCTCACGCGGCGTCGAGTCGGCGCCTTGACCGGGGCCTCCTCGGCGACCGGAGCAGCAGCCGGAGCGGCAGCGACCGGCTCGGCCGCAGCCGCAGGAGCAGCACCGGAAGCAGCAGGAGCGGCAGCAGCAGGAGCAGCGGCAGGAGCGGCAGCAGGCTCGGACGCAGCCGGCGCACCGGACGTGTCCGACGAGCCGGAAGCGGTCTCCACCGTCGACTCGGGTGCACCGGCACCGCGACCACCGCGACGACGACGACGCTTCGGTCCGGACGGCTGCTCGCTGTCGGACGCAGGCGCATCCGCAGCCGACGCGGCCGACGCAGCCGATGCCTCCGACGCAGCCGATGCCGACGCCTCCGACGCACCCGACCCGGCCGACGGCGCGGAGGCCGGAGCCGCGGCCCCGTCGTGCTCCTCGTGCGGGATTGTCGAAGCGGCGATCCGGGACAGCGCGTTCTTCACGTCGTCCGTGATCTGGTGCGCGTGCGAGCTGTTCGACGACCCGTTCGACGACGAACCGTTGCCCCCGCCGTTGCCGGAGGTGTTCCCGTTGCCGTTGCCGGCCCCGCCGCGGCTCTTCCGACGGCTCTTGGACGGCCCCGGGTCGGCGTTGTTGTCGTTGACCTTGGCGTTGACCTCGTCGAGGGACTCGCGGAGGCCGACACCGATCTTCTTGCGGGTCATCTGCACGAGGCCGAGCGAGGTGACCTCGGCGACCTGGTGCTTCGTGCGGTCACGGCTGAGGCACTCGATGAGGCGACGCAGCACGAGGTCGCGGTTCGACTCGAGCACCATGTCGATGAAGTCGACGACGATGATGCCGCCGATGTCGCGCAGGCGGAGCTGCCGGACGATCTCCTCGGCCGCCTCGAGGTTGTTCTTCGTGACGGTCTCCTCGAGGTTGCCGCCGGACCCGACGAACTTCCCCGTGTTGACGTCGACGACGGTCATGGCCTCGGTGCGGTCGATCACGAGCGAGCCACCGGAGGGCAGCCACACCTTGCGGTCGAGCGCCTTCTCGATCTGCTCGTTGAGGCGGTGCTCCTCGAACGAGTCGGGCCCGTCGTAGATCTCCACCCGGTCCTTGAGGTCGGGCGCGACCGCGGTGAGGTACTCGTCGATGGTCTCGCGCGCGGCGGACCCGTCGATGATGAGCTTCGTGAAGTCCTCGTTGAAGACGTCGCGGACGATCTTCACGAGCAGGTCGGGCTCCGAGTGGAGCATGACCGGCGCCTGGCCGTTCGCGACCTTCTTCTGGATCGCCTCCCACTGGCTGGTGAGGCGCTGCACGTCGCGGGTGAGCTGCTCCTCGGTGGCGCCCTCGGCGGCGGTGCGGACGATGACACCCGCGTGCTCCGGGAGGACCTCCTTGAGGATCTTCTTCAGCCGCGCCCGCTCGGTGTCCGGCAGCTTGCGGGAGATGCCGTTCATCGAGCCGTTCGGCACGTACACGAGGTAGCGACCGGGCAGCGAGACCTGGCTCGTCAGACGGGCGCCCTTGTGGCCGACCGGGTCCTTCGTGACCTGCACGAGCACCTTGTCACCCGGCTTCAGCGCGGCCTCGATGCGACGGCCGTGGTTGCCGGTGTCGACCGAGTTCCAGTCGACCTCGCCGGCGTACAGCACGGCGTTGCGCCCGCGGCCGATGTCGACGAACGCCGCCTCCATCGAGGGCAGCACGTTCTGCACCTTGCCGAGGTACACGTTGCCGATGAGCGACACGTTGTGCGACTTCGTCACGTAGTGCTCGGCGAGGATGCCGTCCTCGAGCACGCCGATCTCGATCTTCGAGGCGCTCGACCGGACGATCATCTGCCGGTCGACGCTCTCGCGACGGGCGAGGAACTCGTCCTCGGTGACGACCTGGCGACGCCGTCCGGCGTCGCGACCGTCGCGACGGCGCTGCTTCTTGGCCTCGAGTCGCGTCGAGCCCTTCACCTTCTGCGGCTCGGTGATGTACTCGACCTCGCGGCGGCGGGGCTCCAGGTGGTCGCGCGGCTCACGCGGCTCACGGCCCTCGCGCGGCTCACGGCCCTCGCGGTCGGCGCTCGTGCCGCGACGGCGCGAGCGACGACGGCCACCGGGCTGCTCGTCGTCGTCGTCCTCGTCGTGCCGCGGCGCGCGCTCGGGCAGGTCCGGCAGCACCGGCGCGTGGAAGATCAGGCTGAGCGTGCTGGTCGCCTTGGGGACGAACGGCTCGTCGGCGGGCTCCGCCGGACTGGAGGCACGGCTCACGTCCGCCCCGGCCGTGGCGGCCGGTGCGGCAGCGGTCTCGGCGTCGTCACCGACGGCGATCACCGGCAGGTCGCCGGTGAGGGTGCTGACGTCGTGCGGCTCGTCACCGCCGGCGGTCGCCTCGACGGCGACCGACACGGTGGGCGCCTCCGGCGCTCCCCCGGCGTCCGGCGTTGCGTCCGTCACCGCGAGCGCCTCCGCGCCGACCTCCGTCGGAGCGTCGCCGGCGTCGGAGACGCCGTCTGCCGGGGACCCGGTCACCTGCTCGACGGGACCCGTCTGCAGGGCGTCCCCCCGTGCCTCCTGGCCGGTCGACCGGGCACGCCGACCGCCGAACAGGCGGCTGCGACGCTTCGGTGCGACTTCTTCGTTGTTCGTGTTGTCGTTGTTCTGCTCCACCATGGACCTGGTGCACTCCTTGACCCCGCTCGCGTCCTGACGGACGGCGGGAATTCTGTAGTTGTAGCGGGTGGCGACCACGCCCCCGCGTTCGCTGTCTTGTGGCCGGTGCGTCAACTTGTGGTGTCCGCAGCCGTTCCGTCGGGCACCCGGCCCGATCGGCTCGGCGTCGGAGTGACGCGCGTCCCGGTCACGGTGCGCTCTCACCGCACCTGATCGTCCGGGCTGGGCCCGGAAAGCTTTCGTCGTCGTGCGGATGGCCGCACGACCTCCGAGGATTATCGCATGCCGCACCGGGAAAGGACCGGATCGAGCGTGCGATGATGACGCCGTGAGCACGCCAGCACCCGCAGCCCGCCGTCCGATCGCCATGGCCCTCTTCCTCCTGGTCACCGGCGTGGTGGGCCTGTTCGGGTCCTTCTCCCTCGTCCTCGACGAGTTCGCCAAGTACGCGAACCCGAAGCAGGCCCTGTCGTGCGACGTCAACCCGTTCATCAGCTGCTCCGACGTGATGGCCAGCTGGCAGGGTCACCTGTTCGGCTTCCCGAACCCACTGCTCGGCGTGATGGGCTTCGTCGCGCCGATCGCGGTCGCGGTCATGCTCCTCGCCGGGTTCCGGAACGGCTCGCGGTGGTTCTGGATCGCGTTCAACGCGGGCGTGTTCCTGGCGTGGGTGTTCGTCACGTGGCTCTTCACCCAGACCGTGTGGTTCATCGGCGCGCTGTGCCCCTGGTGCATGCTCGTCTGGTCTATGACGATCCCGATGTTCTGGGTGTTCACGATCTGGAACGCCGCACAGGGGCGTTTCGGCGCCGGCGCACAGCGGGTCGGCCGGACCCTGCTGCCGTTCTGCTGGGCGTTCCCGCTGGCGAACTACCTGTTCATCGTGGTCACGATCCTCATCAAGTTCCCGACGATCCTCTCGTCCTTCTGATCGTCCGCTGAGCGTCACCGATGACGCGTCATCGAATTCCTGGGTCCTTCCCAGCCAGATCGGCCGATCGGCACACCCGTTCGACCTACGCTCGATGGCGATGAGCGAGAACGAGAGCAAGAAGGCCCGGCGGGAGGCGGCGCGGGAGCGCGCACGCCTCGCCCGCGCGAAGGAGCAGGCGCGTCGACGCCGCAACAAGACGCTGGGGATCAGCGGCATCATCGTGGGTGCGCTCGCGGTCGCCGCGATCGTCGTCGTGGTGGTCGCGAACTCCGTGCAGCCCGCGGGCCCCGGGCCGAGGAACATGGCGAGCGACGGCGTGCTCCTGAAGGGCTCGAACGGGCAGATCGTCCCCGTGACCACCAAGGCGACGCCGGAGGGCGGGACGCCGACGCCCACGAAGCAGGACGACTCGGTCGCGAACATCACCGTGTACTCGGACTACATGTGCCCGTACTGCAACCAGTTCGAGACCAGTCAGATGTCCCAGATCAAGCAGTGGGTGCAGGACGGCTCGGCGACGCTCGAGCTGCACCCGTTCAACCTGCTCGACCGCGTGTCGCTCGGGTCGAAGTACTCGACGCGCTCGGCGGCAGCCGCGGCCTGCGTCGCGAACTACGACCCGGACGCGTTCCTGGCGTACAACACGTCGCTCTACGAGAACCAGCCGTCCGAGAGCACCCGCGGCCTGACGAACGACAAGCTCGCATCGCTGGCGAAGGCCGCCGGGGCGACGAACGAGCACGTGGCGTCCTGCATCACGGACCAGACGTTCGCCGGGTGGGTCGCCGACGCGACGAACCGGGTGCTGAACGACCCGATCCCGAACTCGTCGCTCGACAAGGTCACCGGGACCCCTACCGTGATCGTGAACGGCAAGCAGTACAACGGCTCGCTCACCGACACGGACGCGTTCGCGGCGTTCGTCGAGCAGAACGGTGGGAAGGCGTAGTCCCACCCCGGCGCCGGTACGACGACGGCCCCCGCTCCCGGCCGGGAGTGGGGGCCGTCGTTCGTGGTGCGTGCTACTTCGACGCAGCGTCGATCTCGGTGATGACGTCCGTCAGCGTGGCGATCTTCTTGCCGTTCACGAGGACGGTCGGCGTGCCGAAGCCCTGCGTGCCCTGCAGTGCGGGATCGGCCAGCACGGCGTTCGTGGACTTCGTCACCCAGCCGCGGAACCGTTCGCTCGACAGGCACGAGGAGACGTCCGAACCGGTCGCGCCGCCCGCCTTCACGAGCTTCGCGATCTCGGCGTTCGTCAGGCCCTTCGTGCCCTCCTCCGGCTGGTTGTCGAAGAACTGCGTCTGGACGTCGAGGAACGTGTCCGGGGCGTAGTTCGCGACGCACATCGCGGCGTTCGCGGCACGGCTGGCGTAGCGCGAGTTCTGGTAGCTGCGGTCGAGGATCGACACGGGCTGGATCGCGAGCGTCGCGTCCCCGGACTTCACCTTGTCGAGGATCTGGTCGGCGTAGGCCGCCTCGAACTGCTTGCAGACCGGGCAGGCCCAGTCGACGTACTCGGTGACCTGGACCTTCCCGTCGGCGGCCGCGGTGGGCACGGCCGACGGGGTCGCGGACGCGCCGACCGCCGGGGTGGTCACCGGGGTGACCTCGCCGCCGCTGCCGGTGAACTGGATCGCGCCGGTCGCCATGTTCTTCGGTCCGGCCGCGGACACGGCGGGCTGGTTGTTCACGTTCACGACGACGATGGCGACGACGGCCGCGATCGCGATGATGCCGAGGCCGATGCCGCCCTGCAGGAACCAGCGGTTGCGACGCTTGCGGCGCTTCTCGGCCTCGGCCCGCTGCCGGGCGACGTCACGGGCGTGCTGGCGACGCTCGTTCTTCGAGGGACGGTCGTTGTTCATCACGCGGCGCTCCCGGGGCTCAGGCGAACCAGAGGGCGAGCTCGCGTGCCGACGACTCGGGGCTGTCCGAGCCGTGCACGAGGTTCTGCTGGACCTTGAGGCCCCAGTCGCGGCCGAGGTCGCCGCGGATGGTGCCGGGGGCGGCCGAGGTCGGGTCGGTGGTGCCGGCGAGCGACCGGAAGCCGGCGATCACGCCGTTGCCGGCGAGGCGCACGGCGACGACCGGGCCGGACTGCATGAACTCGACGAGCGGCTCGAAGAACGGCTTGCCCTGGTGCTCCTCGTAGTGGGCGTCGAGCAGGTCGCGGGGCGCCGTCAGCATCTTCAGGTCGACGATCTCGTAGCCCTTGGCCTCGATCCGGCGGAGGATCTCACCGGTGAGCTGGCGGGCGACGCCGTCGGGCTTGACGAGGACGAGGGTCTCTTCGAGATCGGACACGCAGAACTCCTGGTGTTTCGTGGTCGAACGGGGTGGTCAGTCCTCGCCGAGGGCCGCGCGTCTCGCGGCGTTCTGACGGTCGAGCTGACCGCCCTTGACGAAGCAGAAGACCCACAGCGCCAGGAACACCACGGCCACGGCGAACATGAACGGTTCGATGAACCCGGTGGCGAGGATGGCCGCCTGCAGCAGCCACCCGAACCCTACACCGGCCCGGTTGCCGGTCAGACGTGAGGCCAGCGCCAGCACGACCATCGCACCGATGCCACCGCCGAACGCGACCGCCGGCGGCAGGGTCCCCTTGCCGAAGACGACGAGCATCGGGAAGAAGAACATGATCGCCTCGAGCACGAGGCTGATCGACAGCAGGCTCTCGCGCGCGCCGCGTTCGCGACGCGGCTTCCGCACCCGGGCGGGCCTGGAGGCGCGGCTCGGCTCCGTCACTTCGCCTCGCCCTCCGCGTGGACCAGGTCCATGACCCGGCCCACCATCACGATCGAGCCGGCGACGAGCACCATGGCGTCGTCCGCCTCGGCGTCGTCGGCGAGGTCGCGCGCCTCCTGCAGGGCGGCCGCGAGGGACGGCTCGACGACCACCCGGTCCTCGCCGACCTCGTCGACGACGACGCGCGCGAACGCGTCCGCGTCGAGCGCACGCTCCCCCGGTGGCTGGGTCACCACGAAGGTCGCCACCGTGTCCTTGAGCGCGCGGACGAACCCGCGGGCGTCCTTGTCGCCGAGGATCCCCACGACGCCGACCACGTGGCCGGACGGGAACGCCACGGGCAGCGCCTCGGCGAGGGCACGGGCGCCGTGCGGGTTGTGCGCCGCGTCGACCACGACGGTCGGGTCCTGGGCGATCGGCTGGAGCCGGCCGGGGCTCGTCGCGCCGGCCAGCCCCTCGGACAGGACGTCCTCGTCGAGGGGCTGGGAGCCGCGGCCGAGGAAGGCCTCGACGGCCGCGATCGCCACGGCGGCGTTGTCGGCCTGGTGGCGGCCGAACAGCGGCAGGAAGAGGTCGTCGTACCGACCGGCGACGCCCTGCACGGTGATGAGCTGCCCGCCGACGGCCGGCGTCACGTCGACGACCCGGAACGCCTCGCCCTCGACGGCCAGGGTCGACTCGGTGAGCTCGGCGGCGCGCTGGAGCTCCGCGAGCGCCTCGGGGGCCTGCGCGCTCGACACGACCGACGACGCGGGCTTGATGATGCCCGACTTCGTCCGGGCGATCTCGGCGACGGTGCTGCCGAGCTGCTTGGCGTGGTCGATCGCGATCGGCGTGAACACCGCCACCTGGCTCTGCACCACGTTGGTGGAGTCCCACTCACCGCCCATGCCGACCTCGATCACGGCGACGTCGACCGGGGCCTCGGCGAAGCACGCCAGGGCGAGGACGGTCAGCGCCTCGAAGAAGGTCAGCGGGAGCTCGCCCTTGGCCGTGAGCTCCTGGTCGGTCATCTCGAGGATCGGAGCGATGTCGTCCCAGTTCTCGACGAAGCGGTCCGGCTGGATCGGGGCGCCGTCGATGACGATGCGCTCCCGGATCGACACCAGGTGCGGGCTCGTCATGAGACCGGTCCGGAGACCGTGCGCCCGGACGATGCTCTCGGCCATCCGGGCGGTCGAGGTCTTGCCGTTGGTGCCGGTCAGGTGGATCACCGGGTAGGACAGGTGCGGGTCGCCGAGGAGCTCGACGGCACGCCGGGTCGCCGACAGCCGGTGCTCCGGTGCCTGCTCGCCGATGCGGGCGTACAGCGCCGCCTCGACGCGCTTCACATCGTCGTCGTCCCCGCCGTAGGGAACCGTGTCGGCCGGAGCCTGGTCGCCGACCGGGCCGACCGGGATCTCGATGCCGTCCGGGGTCTCGTCGCCGATCTCGTCGTCGTGTTCGCTCATGCGCGTGCCACCTCCACGGACACCTTGGCACCGTCACCGACGTCGGTGGTGGTACCGGCCCCGAGGGGCACGATCTCGACACCCGTCGCCAGGGTCTCCCCCGCGATGAGCTGCTGGTGGGTGCGGACCGCCGCGTCGGCGACGTCGTCCACCCCGAGGGTCAGCACGATGCGGTCGCTCACGTCGAGGTCGGCGTCGCGACGGGCCTGCTGGACGGCACGCACGACGTCGCGGGCGAGGCCCTCGGCCTCGAGCTCGGGGGTGGTCACGGTGTCGAGCACCGCGAAGCCGCCGCCGTCGAGGAAGGCCACCGCGACGGCGTCGTCGGCGACCGTGAGGTCGAGCGTGTACTCGCCCGCGACGAGGTCGATCCCGCCGACCGTGACGCCGGACTCGGTCGCGACCCAGTCGCCCCGCTTGGCGGCCGGGATCACCTGCTGGACCTGCTTGCCGATGCGCGGTCCCGCGGCACGGGCGTTCACGGTGAGCTTGCGCTCGATGCCGTACCGGCCGAGCGAGGACTCCTCCTGCTGCTCGAGCACGACCCGCTTCACGTTGAGCTCGTCGCGGAGGATGTCCGCGAACGGCTCGATCGCGCCCGGGTCGGGGACGACGAGCGTCAGCGTCGCGAGCGGCAGACGGACGCGACGACCGGTCGCCTTGCGGAGCGCGAGCCCCTTCGAGGCGACGTCGCGCACGCGGTCCATGGCGTCGACGAGCGCGTCGTCGGCCGGGAACTCGTCGGCGTCCGGGAAGTCCTCGAGGTGGACGCTGCGGCCACCGGTCAGGCCCTTCCAGATCTCCTCGGTGACGAGCGGGGCGAGCGGGGCGGCGACGCGGGTGAGCGTCTCGAGCACGGTGTACAGCGTGTCGAACGCCGCGCGGGCCTCGGGCGAGGACTCCGCGCCGAGCCAGAACTTGTCGCGGGAGCGGCGCACGTACCAGTTGGTCAGGACGTCGGCGAAGTCGCGCACGGCCTGGGCCGCGAGCGGGGTGTCGAGCGCGTCGAGGTGCCGCTGCACGTCGGACACCAGGACCCGGGTCTTCGCGAGCAGGTAGCGGTCGAGGACATCGGTGCTCGCCGTGCTCCGCGACGCCTGGTACCCGTCCGCCCCGGAGGCGTTGGCGTAGAGGGTGAAGAAGTAGTACGTCGACCAGAGCGGCAGCAGGAACTCGCGGACGCCCTGGCGGATGCCCTCTTCGGTGACGACGAGGTTGCCGCCGCGGATCACCGACGACGACATGAGGAACCAGCGCATCGCGTCGGCGCCGTCGCGGTCGAACACCTCGGAGACGTCCGGGTAGTTGCGGAGCGACTTCGACATCTTCTGGCCGTCGGAACCGAGCACGATGCCGTGGCTGATGACGTTCTGGTACGCCGGCCGGTCGAACAGCGCGGTGGACAGCACGTGCATGACGTAGAACCAGCCGCGCGTCTGCCCGATGTACTCGACGATGAAGTCGGCCGGGTTGTGCGACTCGAACCACTCCCGGTTCTCGAACGGGTAGTGCACCTGGGCGTAGGGCATCGAGCCGGAGTCGAACCAGACGTCGAACACGTCGGTGATCCGGCGCATCGTCGAGTCCCCCGTCGGGTCGTCCGGGTTCGGGCGCGTCAGGTCGTCGATGAACGGACGGTGCAGGTCGACCTCGCCGTCGGCGTTCACGGGCAGGCGACCGAAGTCGCGCTCGATCTCCTCGAGCGAGCCGTACACGTCGGTGCGCGGGTGCTCGGGGTCGTCCGACTGCCACACCGGGATCGGCGTGCCGAAGTACCGGTTGCGCGACACCGACCAGTCGATGGCGTTCCCGACCCACTTGCCGAACTGGCCGTCCTTGACGTTGTCCGGCACCCAGTTGATGTCCTGGTTCAGCTCGCCCATGCGGTCGCGGATGTCGGTGACCCGCACGAACCACGAGGACACGGCCTTGTAGATGAGGGGCTTCCGGCACCGCCAGCAGTGCGGGTAGCTGTGCTCGTAGGACGCCTGGCGGAGCAGCCGCCCGGCGTCGCGGACCGCCTTGGTGAGCGGCTTGTTCGCGTCCGACCAGAGGAGGCCGGCGACCTCGCCGAACTGCGCGGTGAAGACGCCGCCCTCGTCGAGGGAGAGCACCACGGGGATCCCCGCGGCGGCGCAGACCTCCTGGTCGTCGGCGCCGTACGCCGGGGCCTGGTGCACGATGCCCGTGCCCTCGCCCGTCTCGACGTAGTCAGCGACGAGGATCTTCCAGGCGTTGTCCATGCCCTCGGCGTCCGCGAGGAAGTCGAACAGGCGCTCGTACTCCACGCCGTCGAGCTCCGCGCCCGTCAGGGTGCGGACGACCGCGGCAGCGGCGTCCTCGGCCGTCTCGTAGCCGAGGTCCTTCGCGTGCGCGGCCACGGTGTCGGACGCGAGCAGGTACGACGCCGAGCCGGCCTCGACACCGTCAGCCGCGCCTCCTGGCCCTGCCGGGACGACCGCGTAGGCGATCTCCGGGCCGACCGCGAGGGCGGCGTTCGTCGGCAGCGTCCAGGGGGTCGTCGTCCAGGCGAGCGCGCGCACACCCGTCAGGTCGAGCGCGGCAGCGCGGTCGCCGTGCAGCGGGAACGAGACCGTGACGGACTGGTCCTGGCGCATCTTGTAGACGTCGTCGTCCATGCGCAGCTCGTGGTTCGACAGCGGCGTCTGGTCGTTCCAGCAGTACGGCAGGACCCGGAAGCCCTCGTACGCGAGGCCCTTGTCCCAGAGCTGCTTCCACGCCCACAGCACGCTCTCCATGAACGTGGTGTCGAGGGTCTTGTAGTCGTCCTCGAAGTCGACCCAGCGCGCCTGGCGGGTGACGTACTGCTGCCACTCGTCGGTGTACTGCAGGACGGACTTCTTGGCGGCGGCGTTGAAGACGTCCACGCCCATCTCGTCGATCTCGTGCTTCTCGGTGATGCCGAGCTGGCGCATGGCCTCGAGCTCGGCGGGCAGCCCGTGCGTGTCCCAGCCGAAGCGACGGTGCACCTGCTTGCCGCGCATCGTCTGGTAGCGCGGGAAGACGTCCTTGGCGTAGCCGGTCAGCAGGTGCCCGTAGTGCGGCAGGCCGTTCGCGAACGGCGGGCCGTCGTAGAAGGTCCACTCGGGGCAGCCCTCACGCTGGTCGATCGACGCCTGGAACGTGCGGTCGCCCTTCCAGAAGGCGAGGATCCCCCGCTCGACGGCGGGGAAGGACGGCGAGGGGACGACGCCATCGGCATCGGCGTTCAGCGGGTACGGCACCGGGACTCCTTGTGGGTTCGCTCGATCTCCACGAGGACGGAGCACACTCCGCGGTACCACCTCGCTTGCCGACCACCGCTCGCGCTGTGGCCGACCGCTCGTTGCCGGGGCTGTGCGGCCCGGTCCGCCCGGTTCTACTGCCGGCCGTCGATCGTGCCGACTGCCGGGTTCTTCCGGAGGCTCCCCGGTGATGGCCGGATCGACGCCTGTGCACACGAGTTTAGCGGACGGGAGCATGCTGGAGCGATGCCCGACTCTTCCGAGCAGGATCGTCCCGAATCCCTGCTGACCGTCATCATCGCGTTCGGCGCGAACCTGCTCGTCGCGATCGCCAAGACGATCGCCTCCCTGATCTCCGGATCGGCCTCGATGGTGGCCGAGGCCGCACACTCGTGGGCCGACACCGGCAACGAGATCTTCCTGCTCGTCGCGGAACGGCGTGGCGCCCGCAAGCGCGACGCCCGGCACCCGCTCGGGTACGGGCGCGAGACCTACATCTGGTCGATGTTCGCCGCGTTCGGCCTCTTCACCGCCGGTGCCGTCGTGTCGATCTCCCACGGCATCTCGGAGCTCGGCGAGACCGGCCCGGCCGAGGACGTCCTGCTGAACTACATCGTGCTCGCGGTGTCGTTCTGCCTCGAGGGGACGAGCTTCGTGCAGGCGTACCGACAGGCGCACGGCGCGGCGACGAAGCGGAAGGTGCCGGTGCTCCGCCACGTGCTGCAGTCCTCGAACCCGACGCTGCGAGCCGTCTTCGCCGAGGACGCCGCCGCCCTGATCGGTCTGGTCGTCGCGTTCCTCGGGGTGTTCCTCCACCAGCTCACCGGCCTCGCGGTCTTCGACGCGGTCGGCTCCATCGCGATCGGCGTGCTGCTCGGGGTCGTCGCGATCGTCCTCATCGACCGCAACCGTCGGTTCCTGCTCGGTGAGAGCACGTCGCCGGAGCTCGAGAACGCGGTCCTCGTGGAGCTGCTCGGCCGGTCGCAGATCGAACGGGTCACCTACCTGCACCTCGAGTTCGTCGGTCCGTCGCGGGTGTACCTCGTCGCAGCGGTCGACCTCACGGGCAACGAGGTCGAGGAGCACGTCGCGGTGCGGCTCCGCGACGTCGAGAAGTCGCTCGAGGAGAGCCAGTACATCGAGGAGGCGGTCCTCACCCTGAGCTACCCCGGCGACGAGTCGCTCTCCCCGACGGGCGAGGAGGTGCCGGAGGTGGTCCGGGACGGCACGGCCGAGGACGTCGCGGCGGGCGGGGCCGGGACGCTGCGGGCGAACTGAGGCTCCGAGGGCGGGCGGCGCGGGCTCGCGCTGCGCGGGCTCACGCTGCGCGGGCTCACGCTGCGCGGGCTCACGCTGCGCGGGGCGGGGCGGGGCGGCCGGCGCGCGCCGCGCGGCTCGGTGTCTCAGCCGGCCGGCGCCAGCGTGGCGGTGTCCCCGCGACGCTGGATCGTGAGCCCGTCCTGCACGACCCAGACCCGCAGCGCGTCGAGCCGGAACTCCTCGAACCGGTCCGGGTGGTCACGGAGCAGTGCCCGGAGCTCGTCGTCCATCGGGAACCGTGGGTCGATCCCGGCGACGAGCACGCCGTAGTCGCCGTACCGCACCGCCTGGGTCGCACCACGGTGGCCGATGAACACCGCGAACGCCTGCTGCGACGCCCCGGACACCAGGACCTTGACCGTCCGCGGGACCCCGTGCGCGTCGAGCGCCGCGTCGAGCCGGGCGTACCCGGTGGTGCGGGTCTCGGCGACGGTGCGCACGACGACCGCCGCGGGGACGATCGTCACGGCGACCAGGACGAGCGCCACCACGGTCGTCACCGGCGGCCGCGACCGGGCGAGCCGGGCGTACCCGACGGCGGCGAGCGCGACGGCCCACGGCATCCACGCCTGGTAGTAGTGCGGCAGGGCGACGTTCGCGGTGGCGTAGAAGACGACGAGGATCCCGAGGGCGATGCCGAGGAGCGCGACGAGCCGGTCCGGACGGACCACGAACGCCGCGACGATCCCGACGAGGAGCACGACGACCGCCGGCCAGCCCACGCCCTCGACGACCCGCACGAAGTTCGTCCACCACGGCGCGAGCATGTACGTCTTCCCGAGGACCGAGATCTCGTGCCCCTTGGTGTCGTGCTCCCCCTGGAACGCGAGCATGTACGCGATCGCCCGGGTGCCGCCGACGGGCACGTACGCCGCGACGAAGACCACCGCGAACGCCCCGGCGGCGGCGACACCGCCGGTGACGAGTCCCGACCAGCGGCGGAACAGCAGCGGGACGGCGACGACCGCGAGCACGAGGACGGCCGTGCTGACCTTCGACGTCACCGACAGCGCGAGCAGGGCACCGGCGAGCGCCATCCACCACCAGCCGTCCCAGGCCGTCGTCCGGTCGGCCGCCCGCCTCGGCCGGGCCGCCCACTGCCACGCGGCGGCGAGCGCCGCGACGGCGAAGAACGTCATGACCGGCTCGAGCAGCGCGAGCCGGTCGATGCGCGCCGCGGTCCCGGAGGCGACGTCGGTCCACGTCGGCGAATCGCCGCGCGGCGTGAGCCACCACAGTCCGGCCGCGAGGAGCGCGCCCCAGTGTCCGACGGGCCGCCGGAGCCAGGCGAACAGGACGACGCCGGTGCCGAACGACGCGGTCGCGGCGACGAGTCGGGGCCCGAGGACGCCCTCGCCCACGACGAGCTGCGCGAGGCCGAACAGGTACTTGGCGGTCGGCGGGTGCTGCAGGTTGTCGGTCAGCACCCCGTGCACGTAGGCCCACCCGGCGCGCGTGTAGGTGAACTCGTCGACGTAGGGGCTCTGCCGGCCGATGTGCCAGTACGCGACGAACAGCCCGGCGAGCGCGATCGCCGCGAGGGCGACCACTCGGATCGTCGGTCGCGCTCGGGTCACGGAGAGAGAGCCTATTGCGCCGGGGGCTCGAGCGGATCGAGACCCGCGGCCACCGGGGTGAGCGCCGCGCCGACGTACTCGACGAGGGAGCGACGACCGACGCCGTCGGCCACCCAGACGCCGAACGCGGCAGCGGCGGCGCCGAGCATGGCGCCGGACACCGTCTGGGGCCAGAGGGCGGCGGGGTGATCGCCGGTCCGACGGGCCACGAAGGCCGACACGGCGGCGTGCTGGGCGCCCACGCGAGCCGCGACGCTCGCGACGAGTTCGTCACCGATGCCCATCACCTCGGCCTGCGCGATGGCCCACGGCACCCGCTCGGGGTCGTGGGCACGGGCGGTGGCGAGGAGGGCGGCCTCGACCGCGCGGACAGCGGACTCCTCGGTCGAGGCCGCGAGGCACGCAGGCAGCGTGGCGACCGCGGCGTCGAGGTCGAGCCAGAGCACGTCGGACTTCGCGGTGAAGTAGTTGAAGAAGGTCGCCCGGCTCACGCCGGCCCGAGCGGCGATGTGGTCGACCGTCGTCCGGCCGTAGCCCTGCTCGAGGAACAGCTCGGCTGCGGCGTCGGCGAGCACCTCGGCGCTCGAGCGTCGGGGGCGGCCACCGCGGCGCATCGGTTCGTCCATGGCCCCCAGTAAACCGCTAGACTCGTGCGGCGATGATCTTGGACTCAGTACAGAAAACAGCGGCCGCGGTCGCCGGTGCCACCGCGCTCCTCCTCGTGCTCGCGGGCTGCACCGATGGTGGCACCGCCGGCTCGAGCAGCACCCCCGTCGACGGCGGCACGCTCGTCTACGCCTCGGGCGACGCCGAGCCGACCTGCCTCGACCCGCACGTCGGCGGCAACTACCCGCAGGCGCTGCTGTCCACCCAGTACATCGAGGAGCTCACCGCGCTCGAGGACGGCAAGCCCGTGCCGGCGCTCGCGAAGTCGTGGACGACGAGCGACGACGGGACGACCCTGACGTTCACCCTGCGCGACGACGTCACGTTCACCGACGGCACGCCCTTCGACGCGGCCGCCGTGGTGGCGAACATCGAGCACGTGCAGGACCCCGCGACCGCCTCGAGCACGGGCTACCTCGCGCTGCAGTCGATCACGAAGGCGACGGCCACCGACGACCACACCGTCACGCTGACCCTGAGCCGCCCGGACAGCGCGCTGCTCGAGTCGTTCTCGCAGCCGTGGGTCGGCATGGAGTCCCCGAAGGCACTGGAGCGCTCGCAGGCGGTCAACTGCGAGTCGCCCGTCGGCACCGGCCCGTTCGAGGTCACCGGGTGGAAGCACGGCGACCGCGTCACGCTCCGGAAGAACAGCGACTACACGCCGCTCGACGGCGACACGAAGCCGCGCCTCGACGGGATCGCGTGGCGCTTCCTGCCCGATTCGACGTCGCGGTACGCGGCCCTGCAGTCCGGCCAGGTCGACGTCATCGACAACGCCCAGCCCGACCAGATCCAGGCGGCGTCGTCGAAGGGGTCCATCCGCGACCTCGACGCCCCGCGCCCCGGTGCGTCGAACCGCCTCGAGCTGAACTCCGGCCACGGGGTGTTCCGCGACGAGGCCGTCCGCAAGGCCTTCATCGCCGGCGCCGAGATCGATCCCGGCATCCGGTCGCTCTTCCTCGGGACGGCGAAGCGCTCCTACTCGGTGCTCTCCAGCGTCGAGCCGTACGCGTACTCGGACAAGAGTCTGTTCCGCTACTCCCCCACGAAGGCGAAGCAGCTGCTCGACGACGCCGGCTGGAAGGTCGGCAGCGACGGCATCCGCGAGAAGGACGGCAAGCAGCTGACGGTCACGTTCCCGGTGTCGACGAACCAGTCGGTCCCCGCGGAGCGCAGCCTGTTCCAGCAGATCCAGGCCTCCGAGCAGGCGGTCGGCTTCAAGGTCGTGCTCGAGGAGCTCGACCTGTCCAGCTGGTACGCGGCCCTCGCGGCGAACGAGTACGACGTCGTGAGCGCGCCGTACACGAAGGTCGGTGCGGACGTCCTGCGCATCCTGTACGACTCCGCGAGCATCACGCCCGCACCGTCCGGCTACTTCGCGAACCTCGCCCAGCTCGACGACCCGGCGCTCGACGACCTGCTCCAGCGGGCCGCGCGGACCTCGGACGCGTCCGAGCGCGGGAAGCTGTACGAGCAGGCGCAGCAGACCATCCTGTCGAGCGGCACCGTGCTCCCGCTCTACGACCAGCAGAACCACTTCCTGCTGCGGTCGAGCGTGCACGGCGTGCAGACCACCGCGGTCTCGACGCCGTGGTTCGGCACGGCCTGGATCGACCGCTGATCGCGACACCCGGATCGTCGGACAGGAGGCACGGATTGCGTCGCGGACGTCGGCCACGGCGCACCGGGTGGTCGGGCTGGGCCCTGTGGGGCCTCCGCCGCCTGGCCGGCGGCGTCGGGGTGCTCTGGGCGGTCGCCACGATCGTGTTCGTCGCGATCCGGCTCATCCCGGGCGACCCCGCCCTCGCCATCCTCGGCGGCCCGGGGTCGCAGGCCTCGGCCGAGGCGGTCGCGCAGGTCCGCCAGGAGTACGGCCTCGACCGACCGGTGGTCGTGCAGTACGCGGTGTTCCTCGGTCGACTGGCGACCGGGCACCTCGGGGACTCCTACGCCTTCCGCACCCCGGTGGCGACGCTCCTCGGGCAGCAGCTGCCCGTGACGCTCACCCTCGCCGTCCTCGGGCTCGTCGTCGCCTGGGCCCTCGCGATCGTCGCCGCGTGGTGGTCGACGCAGCGCGGGCGGTTCGCCGCGGGTCTGACGAGCGCCATCACCGTCACCGCGAGCGTCACGCCGCACTTCTGGCTCGGCAGCGTCCTCATCGTGGTGTTCGCCAGCGCCCTCGGCTGGGTGCCGGCGGTCAGCGACGGCACCGTCCGCGGCTGGGTGCTGCCGGTGGTCACCGTCGCGGTCCCGGTCGCCGGGTACCTCGCCGAGACCGTCCGGGACGGCGTGGTCGACGCGCAGCGCTCGGCGTTCGCGCTCGCCGCCCGCAGCCGCGGTGAGACCCGCGCCGGGCTCTTCGGACGGCACCTGCTCCGGCACGCCGCGCTCCCCGGGATCGCCCTGTCCGCGTGGGCGTTCGGTTCGCTCGTGTCCGGTGCGGTCGTCGTCGAGTCGGTGTTCGCGCTGCCGGGGATCGGGCGCGCACTCGTGACGGCGGTGACGCAGCGGGACATGCCGCTCGTCGCCGGCATCGCGCTCGTGTCGGCCGCGGCGTACGTGGTCGTGCTGGCCGTGGCGGACCTCGTCGAGCGTGCGGTGGACCCGCGGACCGGCGGGACCGGCGGGGCGGACCGGATCCGGCGTCGCGCACCGCGCGCCACCCGGGACACGGCGGGCGCACGGTGAGCGGCATCGCCGACCCGAGCCTCCGGGCCGGTGCACCGGGCGACGCACCTGCCGGACGGTCCGAGCGGTCCCGTGGGGGGACGCTCGGCCCGGCCGGATGGACTGCGGCCGCCATCGTGGCGCTGGCCGTGGTCGCGGCGGCCTGGCCGGCGCTGCTCGGCGGCGGCGACCCGCTCGCCGTGCACCCGTCCGAGGCGCTCCGGGCGCCGTCGTGGTCGAGTCCGTTCGGCACCGACGAGTCCGGGCGGGACGTGCTTGCCCGGGTCGTCGCCGGCACCCGGGCGTCGCTCGTGGTGGGCGTGGTCGCGACCCTCGTCGGCGGCGGGGTCGGCATCGCGCTCGGCGTCCTGGCCGGCCTCGGCGGACGGATCGTGGACGCGGTCGTCGGCCGGCTCACCGAGGTGGCGTTCGCGCTCCCGCTGCTCCTCGTCGCGCTGGTCGTCATCGCGGTGACCGGCCCCGGACCCGTCCCGGCGATGCTCGCGGTCGGGTTCGCCACCGCGCCCGGGTACGCCCGGATCGTGCGCGGCCTCGTGCTCCGTGCGCGCCGCTCGCAGGTGGTCGAGACCGCCGTGCTGATGGGACGCTCCCCCGCCGTGATCACCCTGCGGCACGTGCTCCCGGCGGCCCTCTGGCCGGTCGTGGCCGTCGGGACGCTCGGGGTCGGGCAGGCGATCGTGTGGGCCTCCGCGCTGAGCTACCTCGGCGTCGGGACCCCGCCGCCGGCACCGGAGTGGGGCGCGATGCTGGCGGACGGTCGCACGTACCTGCAGACCGCGCCGTGGATGAGCGCCTTCCCCGGCCTCGCGATCGTGGTCACGGCGACCGCGGTCACGGTGCTCGGCCGGGCGATCCGACGAACAGGAGTGATCCGATGACCGTGCTCGACGTGCAGGGGTTGACCGTCGCCATCGGCGGGACGGTGGTCGTGCGGGACGTCGCGTTGCGCGTCGAGGCCGGCGAGTGCGTCGCCCTCGTCGGTGCCTCCGGCTCCGGCAAGACCGTGACCGCCCGGGCCGCGCTCGGCCTGTCGGCGCCCGGGTCGTCCGTCCGGGTCGACCGGCTGCGGGTGGCCGGGCTCGACGTCCGGGCGTTCTCGGACCGCCGGTGGCGGAGCGTGCGCGGGTCACGCGTGGGGTACGTCGGCCAGGAGGCGCTCGGCGCCCTCGACCCGCTCCGCCCCGTCGGGCGCGAGGTCGCCGACGCCCTGCGGCTGCACACGGACCTGCGGGCCGCGGAGCGCGTCGAGGCCGTGCGCGCCGCGCTCGAGGCCGTCGGGCTCGACCCCGCGATGGCCACCAACGGTCGGCTCGCGGGCTCACTGTCGGGCGGGATGCGGCAGCGCGCGCTCATCGCGGCGGCGACCGTGGGCTCGCCGGCGCTCGTGGTGGCGGACGAGCCCACGACGGCGCTCGACGCCGGGGTGGCGGTCACCGTGATGGAGCAGCTCCGTGCGGCGCAGTCGCGCGGGGCGGGGCTCCTCGTGATCACGCACGACCTCGGGCTCGTCGCGGGGTGGGCGGACCGGGTGGTCGTCGTGCACGAGGGGCGCGTCGTGGAGGAGGGACCGGTGGCGTCCGTCCTCGAGGCGCCCCGGCACGAGGCGACGCGGGCGCTGGTGCGCGCGGCCGGGGGCGGGGGCGGCCGCGGTCGCGGCGGCTCGCACGGTGCCGAGTTCGTCGGCCGGGTCGACGACGACCGCCCCGTGCGACCCTCTGACCCCGCACCGAGCGAGCAACACCGCACCGGATCACCGACCCCGCACAGTGCGGCATCCGTCAGCCACGTCGACGACGACCGCCCCGTGCGACCTTCCAGCCCCGCACCGAGCGAGCAACACCGCACGGGATCACCAGACCCGCACGGTGCGGACGTCGTGCTCGCGGCCGAGGGGCTCGCGCGCGCGTTCGACGGCGTCCCCGCGGTCCGGGACGTGTCGTTCGGGCTCGGTCGCGGGCGCGTCCTCGGGGTGATCGGCGCCTCGGGGTCCGGCAAGACCACGCTCGCGCGGATGCTCCTCGGCCTCGAGGTGCCCGACGCCGGCACGGTCACGCTCGACGCGTCACCGTGGGTCCCCCTCGACGAGCGCACACGACGACCGATGCGGCACCGGGTCGCGGCGGTGGTGCAGGACCCCGGTGCGACGTTCGACGAGCGGTGGAGCGTCGAGCGGGTCCTCGCGGACGCGTTCTCGGGCGGGACGGAGCGGTCGGCCCGTGGTGCGCTCGGTCCCCGCGTCGATGCTGCGCTCGACCAGGTGGGCCTCGACCCCGCGCTCCGCCGACGCTCGCCGTCCACACTGTCCGGTGGGCAGCGGCAGCGCCTCGCGATCGCCCGGGCGCTGGCTACCTCGCCAGAGGTCATCGTGCTCGACGAACCGGTCACCGCACTCGACGCCACGGTGCAGGACGCGGTGCTGACGCTCCTCGAGGGGCTGCGCGACAGCACGGGTGTGGCCATGGTGTTCGTGTCGCACGACCTCCGGGCCGTCCGGCGGATGGCGGACGACGTGCTGGTCGTGCACGAGGGCCGCGTGGTCGAGCACGGCTCCGCGGCGACGGTGTTCGACCGTCCGACGCACGCCGTGACCGCGCGCTTGCTGCGCGCCGCCGAGCGGCTCGCCGCCGGCCCGCGGCCCGAGGCCGGCGCCGCGTAGCGC
>NZ_JBFPFM010000047.1:0-22713 GCF_047977705.1 Curtobacterium sp. LFS084 | reverse complement strand
GCGCGGCGCGCGGCTGCCGAGGCGCGGCGCGGCGCGCGGCTGCCGAGGCGCGGCGCGCACGGTGCGGATCCCGTCAGCCGGTGCGAGGTTGCTCCCTCGGTGCGACCTTCTGGCGCGCGGACGCTGTGCGGGGGACGGCGCACGGTGCGGGGCTCGTCGGTCGGTGCGAGGTTGCTCGCTCCGTGCGCCCTTCTGGCGCCGCACCATGCCGTCGTCACGGCACGGGCTGGCGAACCTCGCACGGTGCGGGTCTGGCGAACCCTGCACCGGACGACGAAGTGCGCACCGTCCGACGCACGTCGCACCGTGCAGGTTCGGCCAAACGGGCACGGGACCGCGGAGCCTGCACCGTGCATGGTTCGTCCCTCAGTGCGGGAGGAGTGTGCGGCCGGCGATCACCGTGCCGCGCAGTGAGCGGTGCTCGACAGGACGCGCGGGGTCGTCGATGCGGCCGATGACGAGGTCGATCGCCTCGCGGCCGATGCGCTCGATCGGCTGCTGCAGGGTCGTGAAGCCGATCCAGTCGCTCGCCAGCGGGTAGACCCCGTCGAAGCCGGTGACGGACAGGTCGCGCGGGACCTCGACCCCGCGGTGGCCGAGTGCCTCGCAGACGTCGAGCATGAGTCGGTCCGTCGGGCACATCGCCGCGCTGACGTCCGACTCCTGCATCGCACCGACGATGTCGGCCGCGACGTCGCCGGGCGGTCGCACGAAGCTGGCGTCGATGTCGATGACCCGCGTGCCGCGCGCGCGGAGCCGCTCGAGCATCGCCGCCGAGCGCGCGTGCTGCGTGATCGCGTCGCCGAGCGGCACGGTCAGCACGGCGACCGTCGTGTGCCCGGCGTCGGCGACGGCGTCCGCGATGGCTGCACCGCCTCCGACCTCATCGCAGTACACGCTCGACAGTGCGGGGTTCAGTTCGGGCCGTCCGGCGACCACCGTGGCGATCCGTGGGGCGAACTCCGCGATGTCGGTCGCCGGCATGAGCCCGCTGCAGACCACGAGGCCGTCGACCCGCATCGAGACGAGCGCGGCGAGGGCGCTCTTCTCGTCCTCGACCCGTCCGACGCCCGTCGTGGTGACCACGCGGTAGCCGAGCTCCGAGGCACGGCGTTCCATCACGGCGTGCAGCGCGGCGTACACCATCGACGAGGCGTCGCGGACGAGCATCCCGATGGTGTGCGTGCGTCCGCTGACGAGGCCGCGCGCCATCGCGTTGGCGACGTACCCGAGCTCGGCGGCTGCGCGCTCGACCCGCTCTCGTGTCTCGTCGGAGAACCGCCCGGTGCCGGAGAGGACACGGCTCACCGCCGACTTCGAGACACCCGCCCGTGCGGCGACGTCGAGGATGGTCGGCTGGGACCCGCGGCTGCCGTTCACGCGTCGGTCGCTGCGGCGTCCTGCCGGGAGCGGGGTGCGCGGAGTCGGAGGATCCCGCGGGCGACGGCGCGCCAGCCGAGCAGGAACACACCGAGCACGATCGTCGCGACGATGACGAAGGAGATCGGCAGCGGGTTGCCGTCGACGTCGCCCTGGCCCGTGGCGACGCGGATCGCCATGCCCACGAACACCGTGAGGATCCAGGCGACGACGCCCGTCGGCCAGAACCGCAGCGGCCGCGACCACGCGCCGCTCGTGACGTAGGCGATCGCCCAGCCCGCGAGGAACGGGTAGGCCGTCGTCCAGACCCCCAGTGCGCTGTTGCCCTCACCGTGCGAGGAACGGCCGATGAGCGCGAAGACGACGATGAGGACGACGTCGATGACGGCTGCGAGCCAACCCCAGGTGCGTGTGTTCACCCCCACATTCTCGCAGCGTTCTGCGGCCGGGCTCATCCCTCCACATCCTGGGCAGCGGGGCGAATCGTCCACAGGGCTTGGGTCCAACGCCTCGCCCGTTCGGGGAACTCCGGAACATCGGGGCATGTCGACGAACCTCAACCTCGCACCGGTCCCCGAAGTCCTCACCTACCGAACGTCAGCACGGCGGCCGGACGAGTCCGACGTCATCCGGCGCCGGGCCGCGGCGGGAGAACTCACCCGGGTCGCCCGTGGTCTGTACGCCGAGTCTGCGGGCTGGGCCGCTCTCCGCTCCAGCGAGCAGCACCTCGTCCGGGTGCGCTCGTTCGCGGATCGGATCCGAGACGGGGACCTCGTGTCGCACGTGTCCGCTGCTGTGGTGTTCGGCGTGCCGCTCCTCACCCCGCCGCCGACCCGCGTCCACGTGACCTCGACCGGCGAGGACCGACGGACGACGAACGCCACCTTCGTCGTCCACGCCGACCTCGATCCCGAGTGGAACCGCCCGGTCGTGACGACCTCGGACGGTCTGCTGCTGTGCGGGCTGGAGCGGCTCGCGACGGACCTCGCGCTGACGCTGCCCTTCGCCGACGCGGTCGTCGCCCTCGATGCGCTCCTCGGCCGGGCCGTCGAACGGGAACTGGTGCGGGCGGCCGTGGCACGGCGGGGACAGAAGGGGCGGCGGCGTGCGCTCCGCGCGGTCGAGTTCGCCGACGCGGCCTCGGGCTCGCCGGGGGAGTCGTACGCGCGGGCTCGGTTCGACCAGTTCGGGACGCCGGCGCCGGTCCTCCAACACCGATTCCGCTCGGCGGGCGAGCCGGACATCGTCGTGGACTTCTGGTTCCCGGAGTCGGGCGTGGTCGTCGAGTTCGACGGCTCCGTGAAGTACCAGCGCAGCGAGTACCTGCACGGGCGGACACCGCAGGAGGCGCTGGTCGACGAGAAGCTCCGCGAGGACCGGCTCCGTGCGTTCCCGGAGGTGCGCAGGGTGCTCCGGTTGACCTGGTCGGACCTGCTGAACGAGTGGGTCCTGCGGGCGAAGCTCCGCCAAGCCGGCGTGCGGATGTCGCGCTGAGGGAACCGTCCGCGCACGGTGCGGACTTGTTCGGAGGCGGGGCGGGGTCGAGCGCGGGCGCACCGTGCGCGCTTCGTCGCTGGCGGGCGGGTTGCCCGCTCGGTGCGAGGTTGTAGGCGGGCACGGAGCGGGCAACCTCGCACCGGGCGGCGGAGGGCGCACGGTGCGGCGCCCGCGGGCGGCGGGCGGGTTGCCCGTTCGGTGCGAGCTTGTAGGCGGGCACGGAGCGGGCAACCTCGCACCGAGTGGCGGAGGGCGCACCGTGCGGTGGAAGGAGCACAGCGCCGGGCGCGCCGCGCGGAGTTCACCCGGGGGCGACCCCCGCGGTACCTCGCGTTCACCCGGCAGCGCGACACTCGACCTCGGTGCGGGAACGTTCCCGCACCGGATCACCGCGCGAGCCCCACCCCGCGGACGAACCCCACCGGGCGACCCCGCACACCCCAGTCCCACCCCGCACACCCCAGCCCCACCCCGCACACCCCCACGACCCAGGGAGACCACCACCGTGAAGACCCGAGCCCTCGCCGGCCTCGCGATCGCCGCCGCGGCGACCGTCGCACTGTCCGGCTGCGTGCAGAGCGCCAACGCCTCGAACGCCGCCGACCCCAGCAGCGGCACGACCGACCTCACCGTGTTCATCAGCGGCGACACCAACGTCCAGGACCTCTGGGAGAAGTCGCTCATCCCCGCGTTCGAGAAGCAGCACCCGACGATCCACGTCAGCACGAGCATCGACCTGCACGGCGAGCACGACGCCCAGACCCAGGCGAACCTCGCCACCGCGGTCAAGGCGGGCAAGCGCGTGGCGTACGACCTCGTCGACGCGGGCTTCGTCTCGACCGCCGGCAAGGCCGGACTCCTCACGAAGGTCAGTGCCACGAGCATCCCGAACCTCGCGAACGTCCCCGAGGCCACCAAGCAGCAGGGCGGCACGAGCGCGATCCCGTACCGCGCCTCGAGCGTCCTGCTCGCCTACGACTCGAAGAAGGTGACGGACCCGCCGAAGACCCTCGACGACCTCCTCGCCTGGATCCGCGCCAACCCGGGCCAGTTCGCCTACAACTCGCCCTCGTCGGGCGGTTCCGGCGGGTCGTTCGTCGCGACGGTCCTCGCGAAGTACCTGTCGGACTCCGAGCAGGAGACGATGCAGACCTCGTACGACAAGTCCCTCGAGTCGAAGTGGGACAAGGGGTTCCAGACCCTGAAGGACCTCGGCCCGTCGATGTACCAGAAGGGCGTCTACCCGAACGGCAACGACCAGGTCGTCCAGATGCTCGGGTCTGGCCAGATCTCGATGGCGCCGGTGTGGAGTGACCAGTTCATCACCTCGCAGAAGACCGGGATCATCCCGAAGACGGTCAAGGCGGTGCAGATCGCGGACCCGTCGTTCACGGGCAGCGCGAGCTTCCTCGGCATCCCGAAGACCGAGCCCACCGCGCAGAAGCGTGCGGCCGAGGAGCTCGCCGACTTCGTCCTCAGCTCGTCCGGGCAGCAGCTCGTCGCGAGTGCCGTCTCGGGCTACCCGGTGATCCCGCTGGACTCGCTCCCGAAGTCCGTCTCGGAGCAGTTCGCCGACGCCGACCCGTCGAACCTCCGGCTCGGCTTCCAGAGCGACTTCGCCGCGGACATGAACGCGGCGTGGGACGCGAAGGTCCCGCAGTGACCCAGGTCGCCGACCGGGAGGCCCGTGGCGCGTCCGCCACGGGCCTCCCGCCCGCCCCGCCACCGGTCCAGGACGCGCCCCACCAGACGGACCGGCGCGCGCTCCGGAGTCGCCAGGCGCGCCGCGCACGGGCGACCGGCCTCGCGCTCGTCGCGGCACCCGTCCTCGTCGTCGTGCTGTTCGTCGGCGTCCCGGTCGTCAACGCCGCGCTCTTCAGCCTCGGGTTCACGGGCGGCCTCAACCAGGCGCTCGCGGACATCGGCGGCGACACCGTGCGCGGGTTCTCCCTCGCGGTCTACGGCACGCTGCTCGGCAACCCGACGTTCCTCCGGGACCTCGTGGCGACCCTCGGCGTCACGGCGCTGTCGACCGGGTCGACCGTCGCGCTCGCCGTGGTGGTCGCCGTGATCCTGCGGCTCCGGGGCGGGGTGCTCGGCAAGACCCTGAGCGTGCTGGCGGTGGTCCCGATCTTCGTCCCGGTGGTGATCGCGAGCTGGTCGATCCTGACGTTCACCGACGCGCAGGGCTTCCTGCGGAGCCTCGGCGCACAGGTCGGACTCGACGTGCCGGTGTGGGGCTACACCCTCGTCGCGGTCGTGTTCGGCAGCGTCTGGACGAGCCTGCCGTTCGCGGTGCTGATGATCGCCGGCGCGCTGCAGGGGACCCCCGACGCCCTGGTCGAGGCCGCGAAGGACGCCGGCGCGAGCACGTGGCGTGTCGTCTGGCAGGTGCTCCTGCCGATGGCGAAGACCCCGCTGGTCATCGCGACGACCTTCACGGTGATCGGGGTGCTCGGGTCGTTCACCGTCCCGTACTTCACCGGCCCGAACGCGCCGACGATGCTCGGCGTCGACATCTCGAAGTACTTCCAGGCCTACAACCGGCCGCAGCAGTCGACCGCGATGGCGTTCATCGTGTTCGCGTTCGCCGCCGCCGCGAGCGTGTTCTACCTCCGGTCGACGGTGCGGGCGAACGCCCGTGAGCTGGCCGACACGAACAAGGAGGCGCAGTCGTGATCGCACGCGTGACCGGGACCGCCCTCGTCTGGGCCACCGCCGTCGTCCTCGCGGTCTTCATCGCCGGGCCGCTGCTCTGGCTCGCCGCACGGGCGTTCGCGACGACGTGGACCTACCCGAACCTGCTGCCGGACGGGTGGACGCTCCAGTGGTGGGGGCGGGTCTTCGACGACCCGACCCTCGGCGTCGCGATCCAGAACTCCCTCGTGCTCGCCCCGCTCACGGTCGGGATCGCCGCGGTCGTCTGCCTGCCGGCCGCGTGGGCGATCAGCCGCATCGAGTTCCCCGGGCGGCGCCTCGTGCTCGTCGGGCTGTTCGCCACGAACGCCTTCCCGAAGATGGGGCTGTTCGTGACGATGTCGGCGATGTTCACGGCGCTGAACCTGATGAACACCGTCACCGGCATCCTCATCGTGCACGTGCTCGGGTGCGTGGTGTTCATGACCTGGCTCCCGGCCGCGGCGTTCTCGGCCGTGCCGCGCGCCCTCGAGGAGGCCGCGCGCGACGCCGGTGCGAGCCGCTGGCGCACGTTCTGGAGCGTCACCTTCCCGATCGCCTGGCCCGGCATCCTCGTCGCCGTGGTGATGAGCTTCCTCGCCTCGTTCGACGAGGCCCAGGGCACCTACCTCGTCGGCGCCCCGACCTACATGACCATGCCGACCGCGATGTACTCGCTCGTCCTGAACTCGCCGCGCCAGGTGTCGGCGGTGTTCGCGATCGCGCTGAGCATCCCGTCGATCGTGCTGATGACGCTCGCGCGGAAGCACATCATGGGCGGCCGCCTCGCGGACGGGTTCCAGATCCGATGACCACCACCAGCTCGAAAGGCGACCCCATGACGGACCACGCGCTCGTCGCGGAACGCGCACCGCGCCTCCCGGCCCACGACCACCCGGCCGACCGGCCGGACGCCACCCGCACCGGCGGTCTGACCGTCAGGGGGTTGCGGAAGACCCTCGGAGGGCGCGACGTCGTGGCGGGCATCGACCTGGACGTGGCGAAGGGCGAGCTCGTCTCGCTCCTCGGCCCGTCCGGGTGCGGCAAGACCACGACGCTCCGCATGGTCGCCGGGTTCCTCGCCGCCGACGCCGGGACCGTCACGATGGGCGATCGCGACGTCACGGCCCTCGGACCGGAGCGTCGACCGAGCGCGATGGTGTTCCAGAACTACGCGCTCTGGCCGCACATGACCGTGACGCAGAACGTCGCCTTCCCGCTCCGGACCCGTCGCGTGCCGAAACAGCGGGTCGCCGAGCGGGTCCGGGACGCCCTCGAGCTCGTCGGGCTCGCGCACCACGCCGGCTCGCGCCCGACCGCCATCTCCGGCGGCGAGCAGCAGCGGGTCGCCCTCGCCCGGGCGATCGTGCAGGAGCCCGACGTCCTGCTCCTCGACGAGCCGCTGTCCAACCTCGACGCGAAGCTCCGGGTGAGCGTCCGCGACGAGATCCGCCGCATCCAGCAGCGCCTCGGCATCACGACCGTGATCGTCACGCACGACCAGGACGAGGCGCTCAGCATCTCCGACCGGATCGCCGTGATGCACGACGGCCGCATCGAGCAGATCGCGGCGCCCACCGAGCTGTACGCCCGGCCCGCCACCGGGTTCGTGGCGTCGTTCATCGGGTCGACGAGCGTCGTCTCGGGTCGCTTCCTCGCCGCCACCGGGGTCGTGACGCGCCCCGGCGACACGGTCCTCGTCCGGCCCGAGCAGGTGGCGCTCGCCGACGGTGCGCCGCTCCGGGCGACCGTGGTGCGGGTCCTCGTGCGCGGACACTTCGCCGAGGTGGTGCTCGCCGCGGACGGCGCCGAGCTCCGCGCGTACGTCACCGGTGTCCCGCCGGTCGTCGGCACCGAGACCGGCGTGCGGATCGGCGACGTGCTCGTCCACCGCGACGGCGTGCTCGTCGAGGCCGCACGGTGACCACGCAGGAGGTCTCGGCCCCGACGGACCGGCGGACCGACCCGCAGCCGTCGCGGGGCCCGCGGGTCCCACTGCTCGTCGCGCACCGCGGCGCACCGCGCGTCCGCCGTGAGAACACGCTGCCCGCCATCGCGGTCGCCGAGGCGCTCGGCGCCGAGACCATCGAGGTCGACGTCCGCCGGACGGCCGACGGCGTCGCGGTCCTGCTCCACGACGAGACCCTCGGCCGGCTGTGGGGCGACGCCCGACGGGTGTCCGAGGTGGACTGGTGCGACGTCGCCCGGCTCGGGAACGGACTCGACCGCATCCCGCGCCTCGACGCCGTCCTCGAGCGACTCGACGGGTGCCGGAGCTCGCTGCTGGTCGACCTGACCGACCCCGAGGACGCGCGGGTCGCCGCCCGGACCGTCGCCGCGTCCCGGGCGGGCACCGGGGTCGCGTGGTGCGGTGCGCCGGCAGCCATGGCCGCGGTCCGCGAGGTCCTGCCGGACGCCGACGTCTGGCTCGCGTGGGAGTCGCTCGACCCGCCGACCGCGGCGGACCTGGTCGCCCTCACTCCCTCGACGCTGAACCTCGACCTCGCGTTCCTCACCCCGCGCACCGTCCGTGCCGCCCGCGACCTCGGACTGCGCGTCTCGGTCTGGACCCTCGACGACGCCGAACCGGCCGTCTGGGCAGCCACGGCCGGCGTCGACTCGATCACGACGAACGACGTCGCCGCGATCCGTGCCGCCCTGGCCCGGGCCGAACGCGACGGCTGGCCGGAGCCGGACCGCGAGCCGACCGAGACCGAGGTCGCGTCGCGCGCGCAGGCCCTCGCGCACCGGCTCGCGCACGAGGTGATCGCGTTCACCCGGGAGCACCCGGTCGGCGAGGTCGCCACCAAGGCGCACCCGGCCGACCTCGTCACCGACGTCGACCGGCTCGTCGAGCAGCACGTGCGGTCCCGGGTGCGGATGGCGTTCCCGACGCACGGGTTCACCGGCGAGGAGTACGGCGCGGCCCCCGGTGACCGGCACCGCTGGTACCTCGACCCGGTGGACGGCACGACGAACCTGGCGAACGGGGTGCCGTGGACCTCGATGTCGCTCTGCCTCACCCGTGGCGGCCGGCCGCTCGTCGGTGTCGTCGCGGACCCGTGGCGGGGCGAGGTGCTCGAGGCCCGGAGCGGACGCGGGGCCACCCTCCGCGACCGGACGCTGCGCCTCGACGACGCACCACGGGCACTCGCCGGCGCCGTCGTCGGCACCGAGCTCGACGGACACCGGCCGTGGCCCGGGTTCGGGGCGTTCCTCGACGCCCTCGCGGACCGGTCGTGCACGCTGCGGGTGCAGGGGTCCGGCACGCTCACGATCGCGCAGGTCGCGGCCGGACGGGGGATCGGCGGCTGCGTGTCGGCGTTCAACCCGGTCGACCACGGCGCGGCGGTCCTGCTCGTCCACGAGGCCGGCGGGGTCGTGCTGACCCGGGAGGGTGCGGTCGAGGGCTTCCCGCCGGTGGGGGAGCCGTTCCTCGTGGCGCACCCGGGCGCGGCGGACGAACTCCACGCGGTGTGGACGGCGGCGCTCGCCGCCGGGTGACGCACACGTCGTGGGACGGGAGGCCGGGGGCGGCCCCCCACCGCGCCTCCCGTCCCACGCTCCGGTGCGCTCGCACCGCCGGCTCTCGGGGGACTCTGTGCGTGCGTTCAGTCAGTGGTCGTCGGCGCTCCCTAGGGTGGCAGTCCACGGCACCGCTCGACGGCGGCCCGCACGGTCCCGCCGCCGGCGGGACGCACGGCTCCGCCGCTGGCGGTGCGCACCCGAAGGAGCATCGACCATGGGATTCCTCGACCGCCTGCTCGGACGCCCCGAGCGCGACCAGAACGGCGCCGCGCAGCAGAACCAGTGGGGGCAGCCGCAGCAGCAGGGGTACCGCTACGGCCAGCAGTCCTACCAGCAGCCCGCCACGGGCACCCCGGCGACCGGCGACCGGTACGGCACGCCGCAGTGGGGTGGCGGCGCACCCTCGGGTGGCCAAGCGTCGACGGACGACGAGCGCGCGGTCGAGCGCTACCGCTACCTGCTCCGCACGGCGCCGCCGGAGCGCATCGAGGAGGTCCACGCCGAGGCGTTCGCGAAGCTGACGGACGAGCAGCGCCGGATGGTCTACGACGAGTTCACCCGGTCCGCCCCCGCCGGCGAGGCCCCGCGAGGCGACGACCCGCGGTCGCTGGCCCAGGCCGCGACGCGCTCGGAGATCCGACAGCCCGGGTTCATGGAGCGCTCGCTCGGTGGTGTCGGGAACGGTCGCGGCGGGATGTTCGGCGGTGCCGGGCAGCGCTCCGGACCCTCGTTCGGCAGCATGATCGGCGCCTCGATCCTCGGTACGGTCGCCGGCTACGTGATCGGCTCCGCCATCATGAGTGCCTTCCTGCCGGACCCCGGATCGTTCGACGGCGGTACCGATGCTGCGGGTGACGGTGGTTCGGAGGACACTGGTGCCGACCCCGGTGACGGCGGAGCGTCCGACGCGGGCGCGTCCGACGGCGGCGGGTTCGACAACGCGGGCTGGGGCGACGGCGGATCCGACTTCGGCGGTGGCTTCAGCGACTTCGGTGGCGACTTCGACGTGTAGCGCGTCGCGGGCGGCACCGACCCACTGACGTGTTCCATGCTCGACAAGGGAGCGACATGGCCATCATCGAAGCCTCCGGGCTGACCAAGACCTACCGATCGAAGTCCGGCCCGGTGCACGCGCTCGCCGGGCTCGACCTCGTGGTGCCGCAGGGGACCGTCAAGGCCCTGCTCGGGCCGAACGGCGCCGGCAAGACGACGACGGTCAAGGTGCTGACCACGCTCATCACGCCCGACACCGGCACGGCGACCATCGACGGGATCGACGTCATCGCCGACCCGCAGGCGACCCGCCGGTCGATCGGTGTGTCCGGGCAGTACGCCGCCGTCGACGAGAACCTCACCGGGTTCGAGAACCTCGAGATGATCGGTCGGCTCTACCACCTCGGCCGCCGGACGGCCCGCGAACGGGCGCGTGAGCTCATCGACGTGTTCGACCTCGCCGAGGCGGGGGACCGCCCCGTGAAGGGCTTCTCCGGTGGGATGCGGCGGCGGATCGACCTCGCCGGCGCCCTCGTGATGAACCCCAGGGTGCTGTTCCTCGACGAGCCGACGACCGGCCTCGACCCGCGCAGCCGACTCGCGCTCTGGGGCATCATCGAGGGGCTCGTGGCGGACGGCACGACCGTGCTCCTCACCACCCAGTACCTGGAAGAGGCGGACCAGCTCGCCGACGACATCGCGGTGATCGACGGCGGGACCGTCATCGCCGAGGGCACCTCCGACCAGCTGAAGGCCCAGGTCGGCGGCCACCGCGTCGTCGTGACCCTGGTCGACGAGTCCGACGCCGACGCAGCCACGACCGTCCTCCGCCGCTACGGGGTGGGCGAGGTCGAGGCCTCTGGTGACGGCCGCACCCACGCCGTCGCCGTCGAGGCCGGGCCCTCGGCGCTCCAGCGCGTGCTCGCCGACCTCGGCGACGCCGGCATCGCGCTGCACGACGCCGGCATGCGTCGCCCCACCCTCGACGACGTGTTCCTCCGGCTCACCGGCCACGCCGCGACGGACGACGATGCCGTCGAACCCGCTGCCACCAAGCAGAAGGAGGCGGCACGATGACCGCCACCACGACCCCCACGGCACTCGGACGCCAGCTGCCCGTCGTCGTCACCTCGCCCGCCGCCGTCTGGCTCGAGGACGGCTGGACGGTCACGAAGCGGAACCTCATCAAGATCAAGCGGTCGCCGGACATGCTCGTGTTCGCCGTGCTGCAGCCGATCATGTTCGTCCTGCTCTTCAGCCAGGTCTACGGCGGCGCGATCCAGGTGCAGGGGACCGACTACACACAGTTCCTGATGGCGGGCATCTTCGCGCAGACCGTCGTGTTCGGCGCCACGTTCTCGGGCTCGGCGATGGCGCAGGACCTCAAGGAAGGGCTCATCGACCGGTTCCGCACGCTGCCGATGTCGGCGTCCGCGGTGCTCGTCGGCCGCACGAACTCCGACCTCGTGCTCAACGGGATCTCGATGGCGATCATGATGCTCACCGGGCTCGCGGTCGGGTGGCGGGTGAACTCGTCGCCGCTCGAGTTCCTCGCCGGCATCGGTCTGCTCCTGCTGTTCAGCTACGCGTTCAGCTGGGTGATGGCGCTGCTCGGCATGAGCGTCAAGACGCCCGAGGTGATCAACAACGCCTCGTTCATGATCCTCTTCCCGCTGACCTTCATCTCGAACGCGTTCGTCCCGAGCGACACGCTGCCGCTCGTGCTGCGGGTGTTCGCGGAGTGGAACCCGGTGTCGTCCCTCGTGCAGGCCGCGCGGGAACTGTTCGGCAACGTCGGCTCGGCGCCCGTGCCGGACATCTGGACGATGCAGCACCCGGTGGTGACCGTCCTGATCGGCATCGCGGTCATGCTCGTGGTGTTCGTGCCGTGGTCGGTGAACAAGTACACGCGGATCAGCTCGAAGTAGGCACGGGCAGGTTCTCCACCGTGTCGACCGGATGTGCGCGTGCGGTCCCCGGGACGGCTTAGCATCGTCTCCGTGACCGCGACAGACGCCGAGCGGGCCGCGGACCACGACGCGACCGAACCTCCCCTCGACCGCAGCACCCGTGTGCGTCGCTGGATGCTGCACGGGGCCGACCAGGGTGCTTCGCACCAGGGCCCGCACCAGGTCGAGGTCGAGAAGACCCACTCGTGGTGGCGCGTCATGTGCCTCACGGGCGTCGACTACTTCTCCACCCTGGGGTACCAGCCCGCGATCGCCGCGCTCGCGGCGGGGCTCCTCTCGCCGATCGCGACGATCGTGCTCGTGCTCGTGACGCTGTTCGGCGCACTGCCGGTGTACCGCCGCGTCGCGCAGGACAGCTTCCGGGGCGCCGGGTCGATCATGATGCTCGAGAAGCTCCTGCCCTGGTGGGCCGGCAAGCTCTTCGTGCTCGTGCTGCTCGGGTTCGCCGTGACGGACTTCATGATCACGATGACGCTGTCCGCGGCGGACGCGACGGCGCACATCGCCGAGAACCCCTTCACGCCGCACTGGTTCACCGAGATCCCCGTGCCGCTCACCCTCGCGCTCCTGCTCCTGCTCGGGGTGGTGTTCCTCCGCGGCTTCAAGGAGGCCATCGGCATCGCCGTGGGGCTCGTCGCGGTGTACCTCGTCCTGAACGCGGTCGTCGTCGGGGTGTCCCTGTGGCACGTGTTCGAGCACCCGATGGTGGCGAGCGACTGGTGGAGCGGCCTGACCGCCCAGCACAGCAACCCGCTGGTGATGATCGGCATCGCGCTCGTGGTGTTCCCGAAGCTCGCCCTCGGCCTGTCCGGCTTCGAGACCGGCGTCGCGGTGATGCCCCAGGTCCGGGGCGACGCCACCGACGGCGCCGGACCCCGGCCCGAGGGACGCATCCGCGGGACGAAGCGCCTGCTCACCACCGCCGCCGTGATCATGAGCTCGTTCCTCATCACCTCGTCGATCGTCACGACCTTCCTCATCCCGCAGCAGGAGTTCCAGCCGGGTGGCGGGGCGAACGGTCGTGCCCTGGCGTACCTGGCGCACGAGTACCTCGGCGGGGTGTTCGGCTCGGTGTACGACTTCTCGACGGTCGCGATCCTGTGGTTCGCGGGTGCGAGCGCGATGGCGGGCCTGCTCAACCTCGTGCCCCGGTTCCTGCCCCGCTACGGCATGGCGCCGCAGTGGGCGCGGGCGACCCGGCCGCTCGTCATCATCTTCACGCTGATCGCCTTCGTGATCACGATCATCTTCCAGGCCAACGTCGACGCGCAGGGCGGTGCCTACGCCACCGGCGTGCTCGTCCTCATCACGAGCGCCGCGGTCGCCGTGACGCTGTCGGCCCGGCGCAAGCAGCAGAAGAAGCGGACGATCGGGTTCGGCATCATCGCCGTGGTCTTCGTGTACACGACCGTCGCGAACGTCATCGAGCGCCCGGACGGTGTGCGGATCGCCGCGATCTTCATCATCGCGATCGTCGTCGTGTCGCTCATCTCCCGCATCCGTCGGTCGTTCGAGCTCCGCGCGTCGTCGATCGAGCTGGACGCCACCGCACGCCAGTTCGTCGAGGCCGACGCCGACCAGTTCAGCTCGATCTGCATCATCGCGAACGAACCCGGTGCCGGCACCGCCGAGGCGTACCGGTCGAAGGGCCGCGAAGAGCGCCGCGACTCCGGCATCCCGGCACGCGTGCCGACGATGTTCCTCGAGGTGCTGCCGGCCGACTCCTCCGACTTCGAGGAAGACCTGCTCGTCGAGGGGCACGTCATCCACGGCCACCGCGTGCTGAAGGTGCGCTCCGGCAACGTGCCGAACACCATCGCGTCGACGCTGCTGGCGATCCGCGACATCGCCGGGGTGGTGCCGAGCATCTACTTCGAGTGGAACGAGGGCAGCCCCATCCGCAACGCCATCCGCTTCGTGTTCACCGGCGTCGGCGACGTCGCCCCGGTGACGCGCGAGGTCCTGCGCGAGGCCGAACCCGACGTGAACCGCCGACCGAGCGTCCACGTGTCGTGACCGGCGGGACGGCGGCGAGCCGCGCCTCCCGGCCCGCCGGCGGACTCGCGGCCGTCCTCGTCGCCGCCGCCGTGTGGGGCACCACCGGCACCGCGACGCACTTCGCGCCGGGCGTCCCGGCGTTCGTGTTCGGTGCCGTGACGTTCGGCCTGGGCGGACTCGTCCTCGCCGCCGGCGCCCGTCGCGGAACCCTCGGTGCGATCCGCGACCCCGCCAGCCGGCGGTGGGTGCTGCTCGGCGCGGCGTCGCTCGTCGTCTACGCCGTCGCGTTCTACGCGGCCCTCGCCGACGCGGGCGTCGCGCTCGGCACGACGGTGGCCATCGGGTCGTCGCCCGTCTTCGCGGGGCTCGTCGAGTGGGTCGCCGACGGCAGGCGCGTCACGCGTCGGTGGGTCGTCGCCACCCTGGTGAGCGTGGTCGGCATGGTCGTCGTGACGCTCGCGCGGTCGGAGGGCTCCGGCACAGGTGGATCGCTCGTGCTCGGACTCGGGTCGGCGCTGTTGGCCGGACTGACCTACGCGTCGTACTCGTGGGCGGTCGCGCGGGGCATGCGCGGGGTGTCCGCTCGCGGGGCGCTGCCGGGTGGCGTGTCGCTGCCCGGCGGTCCCGGGGCCGAGAACGTCGTCCGGGCGCGGTCGGGCGAGCGCGGCCTCGTCGGGGCGGTCTTCGGACTGGCGGCCCTCCCGCTCGTCGTGCTCGCCGTCGTGGCCGGGCACGCGTCGCTCGGGGTCGCGTCGAACTGGCCGGTGTTCCTGTACCTGGCGCTCGTGCCGACGGTGCTCGGCCACTCGCTGTACGCCCTCGGGCTGCGGTCCGTGCGTGCCTCGGTCGCGACGCTGCTGTCGTTGTTCGAGCCCGTCGTGGCGGCGGTCCTCGCCGTGCTCGTGGTGGGGGAGCACCTCGGCGTCGGCGGCTGGGTCGGGATCGCGCTCGTCGTGGTCGGCCTGGCGGTGCTCGCGCTGCCGGAGCGGACGCGCGCGTGACGGTGTGGGGACGCGGCCAGGGGCGTGAAACCGCCGTCGCAGTCTGACGGACTGGCGCGCCCTGCGGGCTGGGGGCGGATCGCTCTCGGACCGGGGCGCCGTGCGGGCGGGGCGGACCGCTCCCGGACCGGCGCGGGCGGTTGGGGCGGACCGCTCTCGAGCCGGCGCGCCCCGCGGGCGGGGTCAGTCCTCGCCGAGGATCCGGTCCCGCACCTTCCGCCGCAGCACCTTGCCGATCATCGACCGCGGCAGGTCCTCGACGACGACGATCCGGCGGGGCACCTTGTAGGCGGCCAGGTGCTCGCGCGACCACGCACGCAGGGCATCCGGGTCGAACGACGCCGGGTCCTTCGGTACGACCGCGGCGACGACCTGCTCGTTGCCCGCCTGGGTGATGCCGACGACCGCCACCTCGCGGACGCTGGGGTGCTTGAGCAGTGCGTCCTCGACCTCGGTCGGGGAGACGTTGAACCCGCCCGTGATGATGAGCTCCTTGAGGCGGTCGACGATCCGGACGAAGCCGTCCTCGCCGATCGCCACGATGTCGCCGGTCCGGAACCAGCCGTCCGGCGTGAAGACCTCGTCGGTCGCCTCGGCCTTGCCCCAGTACCCGCGGAAGACCTGCGGCCCGCGCACCTGGAGCTCGCCCGGTTCGTCCGTCCCGAGGACCTTCGTCGGGTCGTCCGGGTCCGCCACCCGCGCCTCGGTCGACGACAGCGGCAGGCCGATCGACCCGAGCCGACGAGCCGGGGACACCGGGTTGGCGAGCAGCACGGGGGAGCACTCCGACAGGCCGTAGCCCTCGACGAGGTAGCCGCCGGTGCGGGCCTCCCACGGTTCGACGACCTCCTTCGAGAGCGCCATGGCCCCCGAGATGCCGATCTGGATCCCCTGGAGCGACACCTTCGCCGAGTCGGCCGCGTGCTGCAGCCGGGCGTAGATCGGGGGCACCGCCGGCAGGAAGGTCGGCGGGTGGTGCTTCATCGCCTTGAGCACGAGGGCCGGGTCGAACGCCGGGAAGAGCATGAGTCGCGAGGCCATGCTCATCGCGAAGGTCAGGCAGAGCGTCAGGCCGTACGCGTGGAACATCGGGAGCACCGCGTAGACCACGCTGCCGTCGCCCGGCTGGATCTGCGGCACCCACGCCCGCGCCTGCGCGGCGTTGGCGATGAGGTTCCCGTGCGAGAGCACCGCGCCCTTCGGAACCCCGGTCGTGCCGGAGGTGTACTGGATGAGCGCGACGTCGTCGGTGCCGGGGCGCGCATGGCGCTTCGACAGCTTCCGGTTCGACACGAGGTCGTCCCACTTCGTCGTGCCGCGGACCTTCGTGGTCAGCTTCGCCCGGGACTCCCGGGCCTTCGCCACCGGCAGCGACAGCGCGATCCGGGTGCTGCGCGGCATCGCCCGGGTGAGGTCCACCGAGACGATCGCGTCGAGCCGCACGTCCGAGGGGAAGTCCTGCAGCGACGCCACCGACTTGTCCCAGGCGATGGCGACCGTGGCGCCGTGGTCCTCGAACTGGTGCCGGAGCTCCCGAGGCGTGTACAGCGGGTTGTGCTCGACGACGACCGCGCCGAGGCGGAGCACCGCGTAGAAGGCGACGATGTGCTGCGGGCAGTTCGGCAGGACGATCGCCACCCGGTCGTCGGCGGTCACCCCGAGCTTGCGCAGACCGTTCGCCGCGCGGAGGATCTGCTCCTCGAGTTCGGCGTACGTCGTCGTCCTGCCGAAGAACTCGAGCGCGACCTTCTTCGGGAAGCGCCTGGAGGACTGCTCCACGATGTCGTACAGCGAGCCCGTCGGCTCGTCGATGTCGTGCGGGACCCCCGGGGCGTACGAGGCAAGCCAGGGACGAGGCGTGTCGATGCTCACGCCGACCAACCTAGCGGGCCACCCGGGCGACGGCTGGGAGGCATCGCACGCACGCGCCCCGCCCGCATGCACCCGCCCGCCCGCTCGTCGACGCGTGCGTCGACGCCGGCGCACGCGCTGTTCGCGCGATGCCGGGCGCGTTGTCAGGGGCAGGACGGACGATGGCCTCATGCCCTCTGTCGCCGACGCCTTCCGATCCCGCCTCAACGACACGTTCACCGGTGGTGCCACGGAGCGCCCGGCGTGGATCGACGAGCTCGAGCAGGGCACCGACGCCGGGTTCTTCGGACCCGGCTCCGCGACCTGGTCGGTGCACGGCGGGAAGCAGACGATCCTCGCGGGCGTCCGGGCGCTCCTCGTACAGGCCCTGCACCCCGGCGCGCTCGCGGGCGTCGCCGACCACTCCCGCTACCGCGAGGACCCGTTCGGCCGCCTCGCCGGCACCATCCGCTGGATCTACACGGTCTCGCACGGTGACACCACGGCGGCGCGGTCCGCGAGCGCCTGGGTCCGGCAGCTGCACGAACGCGTCCGTGGCGAGTACGTCGACGGGCACGGGGTCACGAAGCCCTACGCCGCCAACGACCCGGACCTCGCCCGGTGGGTGCACCTCGCGTTCACGGACGCCTTCCTCCGCAGCGCGCAGCTGTGGGGCGACCCCATCCCCGGCGGCGCCGACGCGTACGTCCGCGAGTGGGCGATCGCCGGCCGGCTGATGGGCGTCGAGGACGCTCCCGAGTCCGACGCGGAGCTCCGCGCCCAGATGAACGGGTACCTCGACCGCGGGGAACTCGTCGCGACCGCGCGGACGCTCGACGTCGTCCGGTTCATCAAGGACCCGCCGCTCGCACGCCTGCTGCGCCCCGGGTACCGCGCGCTCTTCGACGGCGCGGTCGTCTCGCTCGATCCACGACACCGCTCGATGCTCGGGCTGCGGACGCCGTCCGTCGGGCCGATCGAGTTCCCGGTCCGGCGGACGGCCGGCGCCGTGCTCGACGGCATCGGTGCCGTGCTCGGCCACCAGCCCGGGACGGAGCGCGCGGCGCTCGTCCGCATCGCGCGGCTGGACGGCGCGCGATCGGCTCCGGACGCGACCGTGTGACGGACGGGAGGCGCGGTGCCAGCCGTCACCGCGCCTCCCGTCCCACAGGTGGGTGCGTCAGAAACCGGACGGCACCCGGGGTGTGTACGCGGATTCGAGTCGCGTGACCTCGTCGTCGGTGAGCGTGATCCGGCTCGCGGCCACGGCGTCGTCGATGTGGTGCTCCTTCGTCGCGCCGACGATGGGCGCGGAGACCGCGTCCTTCCCGGCCACCCACGCCAGGGCGATCTGGGCCATGCTCACGTCGTGTGCCTCGGCGACCTGCTGCACCGCGTCGACGATCGCGCGGTTCGCGTCCTCGTCCTGCCGGTAGAGCGTCTTGCCGAACTCGTCCGTGTCCGCCCGGCTCCCCGAGCCCTGCGCGTCCCACGGGCGCGTGAGCTTGCCGCGTGCGAGGGGGCTCCACGGGATCACGCCGACGCCGGTGTGGGCGCAGAAGGGGTGCATCTCGCGCTCCTCCTCGCGTTCGAGGAGGTTGTACTGGTCCTGCATGCTCACGAAGGGCGTCCAGCCGTGCAGCTCGGCGACGTGCTGCATCTCGGCGAACTGCCACGCCCACATGCTGCTCGCGCCGATGTACCGCGCCTTGCCGGCCTTGACGACGTCGTGCAGCGCCTCCATCGTCTCCTCGACCGGGGTGTGCGGGTCGAAGCGGTGGATCTGGTACAGGTCGACGTAGTCGGTGCCGAGGCGGGTCAGCGAGGCGTCGATCTCGTGCATGATCGCCGCCCGTGAGAGCCCGGCGCCGTTCGGGCCGGGGCGCATGCGGTTGAAGACCTTCGTGAAGACCTGCACCTCCTCGCGCGGGGCGAGTTCCTTGAGGAGCGTGCCGGTGATCTCCTCGCTGCTGCCGGCGGAGTACACGTTCGCGGTGTCGAACGTCGTGATGCCGGCCTCGTAGGCGCGGCGGACGAAGGGGCGGGCCTCGTCGATGCCGACGCTCCACTCGTGGGCGCCCTTGTCGGGGTCGCCGTAGGACATCATGCCGAGGATCACGGAGCTGATCTGGAGGCCGGAGGCGCCGAGGCGGACGGTGTCCGGGCGGGGCGCGGGCGCGTCGGCGGTGGGCGCGTTGGTGTTGCGCGCGTTCGCGTCGGGCGCGTTGCCGCCGTCCGGCGCCGAGCGGGCGGTTTCGGTTCCGGGGGTTGCCGAGCGGGCGGTTTCGGTTCCGGGGGTTGCCGAGCGGGCGGTTTCCGGGGCTGCCGAGTGGGCGGTTTCGGGGCTTGCCGAGCGGGCGGATTCTGCTGCGGCGTCGGCCGCGTTCGTTCCCGAGCGGGCGGATTCGGGGCTCGCCGAGCGGGCGGATTCTGTCATGCTGCCACCCTGGCATCGCGCCCTGTGACCGCGAGGAGGCGGACCTGCAGCGGCGCATCATCGTCGACGTCGACCGGGGCGGCGTAGAGGCCCGTCGCGGCGAGGTCCTCGATCTGCGGCTCGAAGTGTTCCCACACGGCCCGCACCAGTTCGTCCGGGAGGGTCTCGTCGCTGCCGGTCGCCCGAGCGAGGTCCCACGTGTGGATCGTGATGTCGCTGGTCTGCTCGGTGAGGTACTGGCCGGCGGGGACGACGTCCGTGGCGAGGTGCACCGGCGTGTCAGCGGGCGTTCGCTGCCATGCCTCGATGGCTTCGGCGGCGAACTTCGCCCACTCGGCGGCGAGGTCGGGGCCGACCGCCTCGAGGTCCGCTTCAGCCTGCGCGTAGTCGCACCCCGTCAGGAGCTTCGGGATCCACCGCTGTTCCTCGACGACGTGTCGCACGAGGTCTCTGGTGGTCCATTCGGAGTCGGGGGTCGAGGCGTCCCAGTCCGTGACGGCGGCGACGCGGCGGCCGAACTCGGCTGCCGCGAGGGCCTGCAGCGCGATCCAGTCGGTGGCCATGGTGGTGCTCCTGTTCGTGGGTCCTGCGGGGTGCGGGGTGCTGCGTGCGGGGTGCTTCGTGCTCTCTCGAGTCGAGCGGGCGATCACGGTCTCGTGCGTTCCGCGCGGGCTCGTGGTGTTTCGTGTTCGCCTGCAACCGTGCTGTACGGGTTCCGATTCCCGGCGACCGGAGTGGTCGAGCGTCGGGCGCCGCAGCCTCACGCTACTGCGCACCGTGCGGCGCTGGTGGCGCGCGGCCGGGCGCGAGCGGGCGGATGCGGCGCGGCCGCGAGCGGGCCCATGCGGTGCGGCCGCGAGCGGGCGGTTCCCGTCGACTGGTGGGCGGTGCCGATTGGCGAGCGGGCGGAATGTGGCCTGGTGCGGTCGCCGCCTGGGCCGGATTCGCCCGCTCGACACGTCGAGCGCCGGCCCCGGTCACGTGCCACCGCGACGAAATCGTCTGCGTGCCCCGAGACTCGAGCTCCGCAGCTCGCACCGGCGGGCGCGGGGCCGAGCGGGCGAAATGGGCGCGGTCGAGACTCCGGACCGGACAGGCTTCGTCCGCTCGATGGCGACGGGCTCCCGGAGGCACGACCGGCCCGACGCTGCGCTTCACAACGACTGCGTTCCCACGCGCAGGACGTGTGAGCGGGTGAAATCGACCAGCTTCCGATGGTGAACATGACGTACTTCGCCCGATCGACGGGGACGCGGAGACGGGGGCGCGGAGACGGGGCACGGAGACGAGAGCACGGAGCGCTCCGGACCAGGACCGAGACGGGCAACGGGCAACGGGCGACCGGTGACGTCCAAGCGACCCGCCCCCGACCCCGCCCCGGGAACGACGAACGGCCCGGCTCCGTGGGGGAGGAGCCGGGCCGTTCGTCTCGGGTGCTGCAGAGTCCTGCTGTTCGGTGTCCCTCAGGTCACGCGCAACGCGGTGACCCGCGGGTCAGGAGGTGCGAGGTGTCAGGCCGCCTGGAGGACGAACTGCACGTCGAGGTTGATCGTCACGTCGTTGCCGAGCGTGAAGCCACCGGCCTCGAGCGCCGCGTTCCAGTTCACGCCGAACTCGGTGCGGTCGATCTTGGTCGAGGCCTCGGCGCCGAACTTGACCTGGCCGTAGCCGTCGGTCGTGAAGCCACCGAGCTCGGCCTTGAGGACGACCGGCTTGGTCACGCCGCGCAGGGTCAGCTCGCCGGCGATGTGCAGGTCGTCGCCCTTGGCCTCGATGCCCGTCGAACGGAAGGTGAGCTGCGGGTGCTCCTCGGTGAGGAAGAAGTCGCTCGTCTTGAGGTGCTGGTCGCGCTGCTCCTGCCCGGTGTTGATCGACGCGACGTCGATGTTCGCCTCGACGGTCGACTCGAGCGGGTTCTCGGCGGTGACGACGGTGGCGTCGAAGGTCTCGAACTTGCCCTTGACCTTGCTGATCGCGAGGTGGCGGACCGAGAACGTGACCTCGGAGTGCGTGGGGTCGATCTTCCAGGTACCGGTCTGGTAGCCGGGGATGGTCGAGGCGGTGAGCGTCATGGTGACTCCTTCGAAGCGTGTGGACTGCGTTCCCGAGCAGGCGTCGGGCGGAACCGCGATTCCATGCGCCTGCATCGAAGTTGATGCTAGCCCATTGTGCACGGGTTTGGTTGAAGCGTCAACCAATGTTCATCTCGATGACGCAGGACGGCGTGTCGGACGTGGGTCGTGCCTCCCGGCTGACACACCGTCGAGCAGGCGACGCACGCGCCGGACGAGTGCGTCGATCCCCGGGCCCACGTCGTCCGAGGTGGCGCGCAGCAGCCACCAACCGGCGTCCTTGAGGTGTTCCCCGCGAGTCAGGTCCTTCCGGAACGAGCGTTCGTCGGTGCGGTGCAGATCGCTCTCGTACTCGATCGCGACGCGAGCGTCCGGGTAGGCCAGGTCGACGCATGCGATCCAACGACCGTCGACCACGACGTCGTGGTTCAGCGCGGGCTGTGGGAGTCCGCGCCTCGTCAGGGCGAGCCGGAGTCGGGTCTCGCCGGGGGAGCGTGAGCCGGGGCGGATCTCCGCGAGCGCCGCTCGGACCCGACGGATGCCGCGCGCTCCGCGGAAGCGGCGGGCCGCCGCGACGAGTTCGGCGTGGTCGCACCAGCCGAGCCATCCGATGAGCGCGTCGCCGACGACGATGAGTTCGTCGCGGCTCAGGAGTGTCGCCAGCGCCACGAAGGTGTCGGCGGGATGCGTCAGTGCGGCGGTGCCCGAGTGGACGACCTGCAGTCTGCCTCGTCGTGCACGGTGGCCGATCGTGCCGCGGACGCGGAGTGCCTGGTCGGTCCCGATCGTCGTCACGTGCACGCGGTGGTCGCGTTCGAGGCGTCGGGGGAGCGGGAAGCCGAGGATCACCGCGGCGGTCGTGTGACTGAACGCCTGGTCGGGGCGCAGCCGTGGCTGCACGGCTCGTGCGCGCTCGTCGTGGGTCTGCGGTTCGGCCCAGGCGCGGATGCCGTGGAACGGCCGGAGGAACGCGCGGGAACGAAGACGGCCGGCGCTGACGCCGCGACGCAGGGCCTCGCGGACGCGGAAGGGGCGGCCGCGGAGGGCCATCGGGAAGGTCGCGTCGACGTGCATCTGGTCAGCGTGGCCGCTGCCCCCGCCTCGCAGCGGGGATCGGCGCGATCTGTGGACGGTGAGCGCCAATGGCCGCATGTGGACGGATGGTCGGCACGCGGGCGGGCCGGGAGGCGCGGCGCGAGCGGGCGGAACGGGTGCGTTCGGAGCGGGGTCGGGTGCGGGTTCCGCCCGCTGGGCGGGTCCGGCGCGCGGGCTCGCCGATGTGGGCGGGTTCGGGCCGGGAGGCGCGGCGC
>NZ_JBFPFM010000046.1:0-23327 GCF_047977705.1 Curtobacterium sp. LFS084 | reverse complement strand
GGACGGGGCCGCGCGGGACGGGCCCGCGCGGGGCCGGGCCGCGCGGGCCGCGCCGCGCGCCTACGCGGAGCGGATGCGGTCGAGCGCCAGCTGCAGGTCGTCGGGGTACTCCGCCGAGTACGACACCCACTCCCCCGTGCGCGGGTGCTCGAACCCGAGGCGGACGGCGTCGAGCCACTGCCGGGTCAGCCCGAGCTCGTTCGCGAGCACCGGGTCGGCCCCGTACATCGTGTCGCCCACGAGCGGATGCCGCGTCGCCGCCATGTGCACCCGGATCTGGTGCGTGCGGCCGGTCTCGAGGTGCACCTCGAGCAACGTCGCCGACCGGAACGCCTCGAGCGTCTCGTAGTGCGTCACGCTCGGCTTGCCGTCGGCCGTGACCGCGAACTTCCAGTCACTCGAGGGGTGCCGTCCGATCGGGGCGTCGATCGTGCCGGAGGTCGGGTCCGGGTGGCCCTGCGCGAGCGCGTGGTAGACCTTGTCGACCGTGCGCTCCTTGAACGCGCGCTTGAGGTGCGTGTACGCGAGCTCGGTCTTCGCGACGACCATGAGTCCCGAGGTGCCGACGTCGAGGCGGTGCACGATGCCCGCACGCTCGGCGGCACCGGAGGTCGCGATCGTGAAGCCGGCGGCGGCGAGGCCCCCGGGCACGGTCGGACCGTCCCAGCCGGGCGAGGGGTGTGCCGCGACGCCGATCGGCTTGTCGACCACGACGATGTCGTCGTCGTCGTGCACGACCGTCATGCCGGGGACCTCGACCGGGATGATCCGGGGGGCTTCCTTCGGCGTCCATTCGACCTGCAGCCACGAATCGGCGTGCAACCGGTCGGACTTGTCCACGGTCACGCCGTCGACGGTCACGCCACCGGCTGCGACGACCTCGGCCGCGAAGGAGCGGCTGAACCCGAGCAACTTCGCGATGGCGGCGTCGACGCGCTCACCGGCGAGCCCGTCCGGGACCGGCAGGGAACGGCTCTCGGTCACGTCGCGTCGTGCCCGAGGGTGTCCCGCCCGTCACGCGGCGCGCGCGGGTCGTCGACCAGGGGCCGGGAGGCGCGGTGCTCGTCCGCCTCGGAGGCGTCCGACTGCGCGCGGGCGGCGTCCGCCGCGCGCTGCTGCTTCGCGGAGAGGGCGCGCGAGCCGTCGAGGTTCACGCCGAGGATCACCAGCAGGACGAAGATCACCATGCTGATGCAGATGAACGAGTCGGCGATGTTGTAGATCGCCGGCATCATCCACGGCGTCGAGATGAAGTCCACCACGTGGCCGCGGCCGAAGCCGGGCTCACGGAAGAGCCGGTCGAGCAGGTTGCCGAGCGCCCCGCCCAGGAGCATGCCGAGCACGAGCGCCCACCACATCGAGCGGATGCGTCGGGCGAACAGGATGATCGCGACGACGACGGCGGTGGAGACGATCGAGAACACCCAGGTCATGTTCACCGCGAACGAGAACGCGGCACCGGGGTTCCGGACGTAGAGCAGCTGCAGGAAGTTCCCGAGGACCGGGACCGGCGTGCCGTACGGCAGGTTCTGGACGACGAGCGCCTTCACGCCCTGGTCGAGCGCCACCACGACGACAGCGGCGAAGGCCAGTGCCGCGATCGCGCGGACACTGACCTTCGCTCGTGATGCTGGTCGCGACAACGTCAGTTGCCGAAGCCCTGCGCCGATGCCGGCGCCGGGGTGAGACCGGACTGCTCGGTGCCCGAGCCGTCCAGCTCAGCGAGCTGACCCTGGATGTAGCTCTTGAGCTGTGCGCGGTAGTCGCGCTCGAACGTGCGGAGCTCGTCGATCTTGCCCTCGAGCTGGCGCTGCTCCTGCTCGAGCACCGCGACACGCTGACGGTTCGTGTTCTCGGTGTCGGCGATGATCTGGCGCTGCTTGGCCTCGGCCTCGGAGACGAGACGAGCGGCCTGGGCGGTGCCCTCGGCGATGAGCGCATCACGCTTCTCGACGCCTTCGCGGACGTGCTCCTCGTGGAGACGACGCGCGAGGGTCAGGAGGTTCGTGGTGCCCTCGGTGTCCTCGTCTGCCGGGACCGTGGTGGCCGGCGCGGCGGCGGCGACCGGAGCCGGCTCCGGAGCGGCTGCCACGGGGGCGGGTTCCGGCTCGGGCTCGGGGGTCGGGGCGGACTGCTCGGCCTCGGCCGGCTTCGGCGCCGACTCGGCCGCCTGCAGACGCTGGCGGAGCTCGTCGTTCTCGGCCGTCAGGCGACGGAGCTCGACCACGACCTCGTCGAGGAAGTCGTCGACCTCGTCCTGGTCGTAGCCCTCGCGGAACTTCGTCGGCTGGAACCGCTTGTTGACTACGTCTTCCGGCGTCAAAGCCATTGCCGTCACCTCAATAGAACTGCTGAACGTGTGGAACCGAACCGGTGCGACCGAATCTACCAGTCACACCGAACGGTGCGGATGCCACGCCGGGGCGAGCATCGGTCCCGACCACCGTACACCGACGGTGGCCGTGAACCGTGACCGCACCCTGGGCGTGGCGCGTGTCGTGTCCCCCTAGTTGGCGAACACGGGGATGAGCAGGGCGATCACGAACCGCAGGATGATCGCCACCAGGAGCACGATCGTCCAGCCGAAGTCGAGGGCCACGGGCCCCATGCGCATCGGCGGGAGCACCCGTCGGACCGCCCGGATCGGCGGGTCCGTCACGGTGTAGACCACGTCGGCGACGACGAGGAGTCCTCCGCGCGGCCGCCAGGACCGGTTGAACTGCTGGACGATGTCGAGGACGAACCGCCCCCACAGCACGAGGATGTACAGCAGGAGGAGGTAGTACAGGATCGTGAGGATCGCGGTCACGATGGGGCTCGCTCAGCTCGGGTGCGGATCGTCACGCGACGACCTGCACGGGGCGGGTGGGCCTGAGGGACTCAGGACTGGGCGAAGAAGGACGCCTCGATGTCGGACTCTACCTCAGGCGCCTCACCGCTCACCGCGACGTGGGCCGGCGAGAGCAGGAAGACCTTGTTCGTGACGCGCTCGATCTTGCCGTAGAGGCCGAGCGACAGCCCCGAGGCGAAGTCGATCATGCGGCGGGCGTCGGCCTCGGTCATCTGCGAGAGGTTGATGATGACGGGGATGCCGTCACGGAAGCTCTCGGCGATGGACTGGGCGTCCTTGTACTCGCGCGGGTGGACGGTGAGGATCTCGTTCATTTCCTGGACCGGTGCTGCCTTCTGTGCGGACGTGTGCGAGCGGCGGAGCGGGGTGACCTGTGCGCCGCGCTGGTGGGTGTGCGCCTTGGGCTCGGCAGCGACGGGCGCCACCGGTGCCGCGGCGGGCGCGGGGGTCTCGTCGGCGACCTGCACGGCCGCGGGGGCGGGAGCCGGAGCGGACTGCTGGCGCGCGGTCTGCTGCTGCGGCTCGTCCTCGTACTCGAGTTCCTCGTCGGCGAGGCCCAGGTAGACCATCGTCTTCTTCAGCGGGTTGGCCATGGTTCCTCCGGAGGTCGGTGCTCGTGGATGCCCTTGCAACGAGGCTAGGGCGCGACCGGCCGATTTCCCGTGATTGCGGACCCGATCCGCAGGTGTGTCGCGCCCTCGAGCACGGCGTCGGCGTAGTCGCCGCTCATCCCCGCCGAGATGTCCGTCGCCGTCGGCACGACCGACACCACGCGCTCGGACACGCCGCGGAGCCGGGCGAACGCCGCGCGGGGCTCCTCGTCGAGCGGTGCGACCGCCATCACGCCCCGCAGCCGGATCGTCCCGGTCGCGAGGACCCGCTCGACCATCGCTTCGACGGCGTCCGGTCGGACACCGCCACGGTCCGGGTCGTCGGTCAGGTTCACCTGCACGAATCCGTCGATGACCGGCGGCTCCGGCTCGGCCTCGGTCGGGGCGAACGCGTCCACGACCGAGTCGCGGTCGAGCGACTGCACGACGTGCGCGTACCGCCGGACCTGCCGGGCCTTCTTCGACTGCAGCTGGCCGATGAAGTGCCAGGTCAGGTCGAGGTCGGCGAGCTCCGCGGCCTTGGCCTGCGCCTCCTGGTGGCGGTTCTCCCCCACGTCGGTGACGCCGAGCGCGGCGAGCTCGCGGACGAGGGACGCCGGGTGGAACTTCGTGACCACGATGAGCGTGAGCTCGTCGGCCGAGCGCCCTGCGGCGCGCGCCGCGTCGGCGATGCCGCTCCTGACGGACGCGAGACGCGCCTCCGGTCCGTCGTCTGGTGACGTGGCGGATGGGAGGCGCGGTTCGGCTGCCAAGGAGGACTTACTTCAGGAAGTCGGGGACGTCGAGCTCGTCGTCGTCGTCGTCGAACGCGGGGTCGGCGGCACGCTGCGCGGGCGCCTCGTGCTCCTGCGACGCCCACGACGGAGCGGACGAGGACGAGTCCTCGATCGCACCGCTGGCACCGGCGGACGCCACGGGCACGGTCGCACCGGCGTCGGGGTCGACCCAGCTGGAGCGACGCTCCTTGAGCTGCGAGGTCGGCTCGCCACCGTCGAAGCCGGCGGCGATGACGGTCACGCGGACCTCGTCACCGAGGGTGTCGTCGATGACGGCACCGAAGATGATGTTCGCCTCGGGGTGCACGGCCTCCTGCACGAGACGGGCCGCGTCGTTGATCTCGAAGATGCCGAGGTTCGAGCCGCCCTGGATCGAGAGCAGGACGCCGTGGGCACCGTCGATCGACGCTTCGAGCAGCGGGCTCGCGACGGCCAGCTCGGCGGCCTTGATCGCCCGGTCGGCGCCGCGCGAGGACCCGATGCCCATGAGCGCCGAACCGGCACCCTGCATGACCGACTTGACGTCGGCGAAGTCGAGGTTGATCAGGCCCGGGGTGGTGATGAGGTCGGTGATGCCCTGCACGCCGGCGAGGAGCACCTGGTCGGCGGTGGCGAAGGCCTCGACCATCGAGATGCCGCGGTCGCTGATCTCGAGCAGGCGGTCGTTCGGCACGACGATGAGCGTGTCGACCTCGTCCTTGAGCCCGGCGACGCCGTTCTCGGCCTGGGACTGACGACGCTTGCCCTCGAAGCTGAACGGCTTCGTGACGACACCGATGGTGAGGGCGCCGATGGACTTGGCGATGCGGGCGACGACGGGCGCACCACCCGTGCCGGTCCCACCACCCTCACCGGCGGTCACGAACACCATGTCAGCACCGGCGAGGGCCTCTTCGATCTCCTCGGCGTGGTCCTCGGCGGCGCGACGGCCGACCTCGGGGTCCGCGCCGGCGCCGAGGCCGCGGGTGATCTCGCGGCCGACGTCGAGCTTGACGTCGGCGTCGCTGAGCAGCAGCGCCTGCGCGTCGGTGTTGATCGCGATGAACTCGACGCCACGGAGGCCGAGCTCGATCATCCGGTTGACGGCGTTGACGCCGCCGCCGCCGACACCGACGACCTTGATGACGGCGAGGTAGTTGTGGTTCGTGGTCACGTCAGTCAGGCCTCCGGTTGAACCCTCAACCTCTACTTGAAGTTCAGGGGCAATGCTGGTAGATGTGGTGCTCGCATCGACGCTACGGGTGCCGTCCACAGGCTGTCGCGCCGCCACGCCGCGTGTCGCGCGATTCCGCTACTTCTTCGCGCGGATGATCCCGTTGTCGGGCGCGCTCACGTCGTACTCGACCACGGTGCCGGGGTTCCGGGCCGCGTGGTCCTTCACGAGGGCCGCGAGGAGCGCCGCCTTGGCGTCGGACTGCTCGGGGTTGCCCCAGACGACGCTCGAGCGGTCGCGCAGGGTGAGCGTCACGTCGTCGGCGGTCGAGCCCTTCACGCTCGTCACCTGCGACCGCACGGTCGACGGCAGCGCCAGGACGACCTCGGTCATCGTGCGGAACTCGCTCGATCCGAGCTTCGCCTTCCCGATGTCGGCGAGCGGCATGTTCGCGGGCTGCTTCGGCGAGGACTGCACGACGATGCCAGCGGGGTCGACGAGGTCGAAGGACTTCCCTGACCGCACCGCCACGACGGGCGTGCGCTCGGTGACCGTGACGACGAGGGTGTGCGGCGGGGCCTCCTCGGTCACGTAGCTCTCGATGAGCGGGAAGCCGGCGATGTCGCGCTTGATGGCGTCGAAGTCGAGCCGCGCCAGCGGGGTGCCGATCTGGTCGGAGAGCGCCTGGCGGACCTCGGTGGCGTCGACGCGGTTCGTGCCCTTCACCTCGATCGTCTGCAGGGCCATCAGGGGCGAGAACACCGCGACGAGGATGGAGACCCCGAACACCAGGACGATGCTCGCCGCGGTGATCCACGCGGCACGGCGGTGGCGGCTGCGGCGGGTGAAGCGACGGACCTCGGCCCGCTCGAGCAGGCGACGGCGGCGCTTGGCGACCCGGGCCTCGCGCGCGGTCTCCGCCGCGCGGACACCGGCGCCGATCGGGCGCTCGCCCTCGCGCCGCTCGGTGCCGTTCGGGTCGGAGCCGTGCAGGTCGGTGAGGTGGGCGAGCCGCTCGGCGTCGCGGCGCTCGGTCTCCTGCCGCTCCCTGGAGAGGCGCTCGGCCTCGGGATCGTGGTGGTCCTCGTCCGGCGTGTACTCGCGCAGCCGTCCGGCGACCGAGGACAGCCCGGCGCCGAGGCGCCGCCCCGCGGCGCCGGCGAGGGCTCCGGCACGGTCGCGCGCCGAGGCGGTCGCCAAGTCGGTGGAGGTGGGGTCGGCCGTCTCGTCGTCCGGCGCGGTCGGGGCGGGCTCGTGCCGCGCCTCCTGGACCTCCGGCTCGACCTCGCGGGACGGACGCCTCGGGGCCGTCGGGGTGCGGCGCTGCCGGGGCGCACGCGCGCCCGCAGCAGGTGCGTCCGGGCGGGCCGGACCCTCGTCGAACCCCTCTGGACGCTTCACCGGGACTGCGCCCCGTCGTCGTGGAGGGCACTGAGCACCTGCGGGATGATGCGGTACACGTCGCCGCAGCTCAGCGTCATGATGATGTCGCCGTCCCGCGCGACCGCGGCGGCGCGCGCGGACGCCTCGTCCCAGTCCGGCAGGAACTCGACACGCGACTGGTCGGCGAAGCGCTCCTGGACGAGGGCGCCGGTGACGCCGGGTTCCGGGTCCTCGCGGGCGCCGTAGACGTCGAGGACGACGGTGTGGTCGGCGAGCTCCTCGTAGACCTTCGCGAAGTCGCCGGCCATCATCCGGGTCCGCGAGTACAGGTGCGGCTGGTGGATCGCGATGATCCGGCCGTCGCCGACGACGTTCCGTGCCGCCCTGAGCGCGGCCGCGACCTCGGTCGGGTGGTGGGCGTAGTCGTCGTAGACCGACACCCCGCGCTCCACGCCGTGCAGTTCGAAGCGCCGCTGGGTGCCACCGAAGGCCTCGATCCCGCGGATCGCGTCCGCGGCCGCGACGCCGAGCCCGGTCAGGACGGCGAACGCGCCGACGGCGTTGATCGCGTTGTGGCGCCCGGGCACGCGGAGCGTCAGGTGGTGCGATGCGCCCGCTGCGCGGAAGTCGACCTCGACCCCGGCGGACTCGGTGATGCCCTCGATCCGGACGTCGGCGTCGACGGCCTCACCGAAGGTGACGACCTCGGGGGCGTCGGTGCGCGCGCGGATGCCGGCGGTGACGGCCTGGGCGCCGGCGTCGTCGCTCGAGATGACGACCCGCTCGGACGCCTTCGCGGCGAACTCGACGAACGCCTCGGTGAAGGCCTCCTCGCTGCCGTAGTGGTCGAGGTGGTCGGCGTCGACGTTCGTGACGAGGGCGACGGCGACGTCGTAGAGCAGGAACGAGCCGTCGGACTCGTCGGCCTCGACGACGAACAGGTCGCTCGACCCGGGAGCGGAGCTCGTGCCGAGGGACTGGATGACCCCGCCGTTGACGAAGCTCGGGTCCAGACCCAGCTCGACCATCGCGGTGACGATCATGCCCGTCGACGTCGTCTTGCCGTGGGCACCGGCGACCGCGACGAGGCGCTGGCCGGCGATGAGCGCGGCGAGGGCCTGCGAGCGGTGCAGGACCGGGATGCCGCGGCGCTGGGCCTCGAGCAGCTCGGGGTTGTCCGGCCAGAGGGCACTGGTCACGACGATGGTGTCCGCGTCGCCGACGTTCCGGGCGTCGTGGCCGATGTGCACGTCCGCGCCGAGCTCGCGCATCGTCTGGGTCGTGGCGGTCTCGCGGGAGTCGCTGCCCGTCACGCGGTGGCCGGCGGCGAGGAACATCCGGGCGATGCCGCTCATGCCGGAGCCACCGATGCCGACGAAGTGGACGGTGCCGAGGTCCTCGGGGATCGGCTGCGTCAGGTCCGGCTTGATGGTCATCGTTCCTCCGTGGTGCTGGTGCCGCTCGGCCGCGTCCGGCTGGCCGGTGTCCGGCCCGCGTCGAGGACGAGGTCGGTCATCCGGTCGGCGCCGTCGCGGTGCCCGACGCTGCCGGCCCGGACGGTCATGTCCGCGATGCGGGCCCGGTCCTGCAGGATGTTCAGGAGCTGGAACGTCACCCAGTCCTCGTCGAATTCCGCGTCCGCGACGAGGACCGCTCCCCCGGCGTCCACGACGTCCTTCGCGTTGTGCCGCTGCTCGCCGTTGCCGACAGGGTACGGCACGAGGACGCTCGGCAGCCCGACGGCGGTGAGCTCGCAGACCATGCCGGCGCCGGCGCGCGAGACCACGAAGTCGCTCGCGGCGTACGCCAGGTCCATGCGGTCGCAGTAGGGCAGCACGTGGTAGCCGTCGAGGTCGCTCGGACCGATGTCGGACTTGCCGCCGACGACGTGCAGGACCTGCCAGCCGGCGCCGACGATGGTCGCGGCGGAGCGGTTCACCGTGCGGTTGATGCTGCGCGCGCCCGAGGACCCGCCTGTGACGAGCAGGACCGGACGGGCCGGATCGAGGCCGAACTCGGCGAGGCCCTCGGCGCGGACGGCGCGACGGTCGAGCGACTCGATCTCGCGGCGGAGCGGCATGCCGACGACCCGGCCGTGGCGGAGCCGCGTGTTCGAGAAGGTCAGGCCGACGTGGTCGGTGAGGAAGGCGGCGAGACGGTTCGCGAGCCCCGGCTTCGCGTTCTGCTCGTGCACGACGATCGGCGTCCCGGTGCGACGCGCCGCGATGTACGCCGGCGCGGCCGCGTAGCCGCCGACGCCGAGGACGACGTCGACCCCGCGGTCGCGGATGATCTGCTCGACACGACGGACCGCGCCGAGGAACCCGCCGGGGAAGCGGAGCGCGGCGGCGTTCGGCTTGCGCGGGAACGGCAGGCGCGGGATCGTCAGCAGCTCGTACCCGCGCATCGGGACCAGGCGGGACTCGAGCCCCTCGGCCGTCCCGAGGACGAGGACCTCGGCGTCGGGCTCGCGTTCGGTCAGACGGTCGGCGACCGCGAGCAGGGGGTTGACGTGACCGGCGGTACCGCCGCCGGCGAAGAGGTAGGTGCTCACCGGAGGGTTCCGTTCGTGGTGGTGCGGCCGCTCGGACCCGAGAGCGCGCTCGTGCGGTCGCTCTTGCCCGGGAACGCGCTCGCGCGGTCGTTCTTGCCCGGGAGGTCCCGTGCGAACGACAGGACGACGCCGATGGCGACGAGCGTCATGATGAGCGCGGAGCCGCCGGCCGAGATGAGTGGGAGGGGGACGCCGAGGACCGGCAGGAGGCCGAGGACCACGGCGATGTTGACGAGCGCCTGGCCGATGATCCACGCGAGGACGCCACCGGTGACGGTCTTCACGAAGGGGTCGTTCGACTGGCGGATGATCTTGATCATGCCGACGGCCAGGACGACGAAGAGGGCGAGCACGACGACGGCGCCGACGAGTCCGAGCTCCTCGCCGATGATCGCGAAGATGTAGTCGTTGTCCGCCTCCGGCAGCCAGGACCACTTCGCCTTGGAGTTGCCGAGCCCGACGCCGAAGACGCCGCCGGAGGCAAGCGCCCACATGCCGTGGGTCGGCTGCCAGCAGAGGTCCTGGTACTGGCTCGTGTCCGTGCAGCCGGAGAGCCAGGCGCTGATGCGGTGCGACCGGGAGCTCGACGCCATCGTGACGAACGGCAGCAGCACGGCGAGGCCGACCACGCCGACGAGCAGGTGCTTCGCCCGGGCTCCCCCGACGTAGAGCGCACCGAACACCAGGATGAGCATGATCATCGCGGTGCCCTGGTCACCGCCGACGAGGACGAGGCCGATCGACCCGAGCGACGCGATGCCGATCGGGATGAAGACCTCTTTCCAGTCGTCGAGCTTCTCGCGCTTGACGTACATGATCGCGCCGATGCCGAGCACGAGCGCGAGCTTCAGGATCTCGGACGGCTGCGCGGTGAACGACCCGACGCGGATCCAGTTCCGGTTGCCCTGGATCGAGTACCCGAGCGGCGTCAGGACGACGAGCGCCTGCACGACGAGGCCGACCCCGACGATCCACATCGCCCACTTCCGCCAGAACCGCGCGGGCAGACGGGAGGCGATGAGCATGAGCGGCACGCCGAGCACCGCGTAGAGGCCCTGACGGGACGCGGCCCCGAAGAAGTCGTGCGTCGCGGCGTACTGCTCCACGCTCGACGACGAGAGCACCATGACGACCCCGAACACGACGAGGAACAGCGTCACGCCGAGGATCGTGTAGAAGGTGCTCGACTCGGCGACGAAGACGTTCTTGACGGCGACGACCGCACCGTTGTGGCGGCGGGCGGAGGTGTGCGGGCGGCTCGGGGCTGCCCCGGTCTCACTGCCGCTCGGAAGATCCGTCGTCGCCATCGGCGTTTCCTCCCAGGTGCTCGTGGACCGCCGCCGCGAATCGACGCCCCCGGTCCGCGTAGGAGCCGAACTGGTCGAACGACGCCGCGGCCGGGGCGAGGAGGACCGTGTCGCCCGGTCTCGCGACCGATGCGGCATGCCGGACCGCCTCGGGCATGACCTGATCAGTGTCCGCTGCCTCGACCTGCAGCACCGGCACCCCGGGCGCGTGTCGCGCGAATGCCTCGAGCACGGGGGTCCGGTCGGTGCCGATCACGACGACGGCACGGACGTCGGGGCCGAAGCGCGCGACGAGTCCGTCGACGTCGACGCCCTTGAACAGGCCCCCGACGATCCAGACGACCGTGTCGAACGACGCCAGTGACGCCGTCGCCGCGTGCGGGTTCGTGGCCTTCGAGTCGTCCACCCACGTGATGCCGTCGGCGGTGGCGACGTGCTCGGTCCGGTGGTGGTCGGCGCGGAACCCCTGCACGGCGGCACGGATCGCGGCCGGCTCGACCGACGCCGCACGGGCGAGTGCGGCCGCGGCGAGCACGTTCATGGTCATGTGCGGGCTGGCGAGCCCGGCCGCCTCGAGGTCGGCGACGGTCGCGAGCTCGAGCGCGCTGTTGCGTCGGTCGTCCGTGAAGGCCCGATCGCACAGGACGTCCTCGACCACGCCGACGTCACCGGGAGCCGGGATGCCGGGGGTGAAGCCGACCGCACGGCACCCCTCGACGACGTCGGCCTCCTCGACCATGTACCGGGTGGCGTCGTCGGTGGTGTTGTAGACGCAGGCGAGCACGGTGCGCTCGTAGACCTTCGCCTTGGCGGCCCGGTAGGCCTCGGCCGAGCCGTGCCACTCGAGGTGGTCGTCGGCGATGTTCAGGCAGGTGCTCGCGAGGGGCACCACCGCGCCGTCGCCGGTGGTCGGCATGTAGTGCAGCTGGTGGCTGGACAGCTCGACCACGAGGACGTCGAAGCCGTCCGGGTCCCGAACGACGTCGAGGACGGGCACGCCGATGTTGCCGCAGGACACGGCCCGCAGCCCGGCGGCCTCGAACATCGCGGTGGTGAGCTGCGTCGTGGTGGTCTTGCCGTTCGTGCCGGTGATGGTCACCCACGGCGCGGCGATCGGACCGCGCACGACCTTGTCGCGGACGCGCCAGGCGAGCTCGATGTCGCCCCAGACGACGCTGTTCGCCACGGCCCACTGCACGGTCGCGTTGTGCGGCGGCAGGCCCGGCGACACGACGACGAGGTCCGGCGCCTGCGCCTCGAGCGCGGCGGGCACGGTGTCCAGCGGCGCCTGCACGAAGCGCGCACCGATGACGTCGAGCAGTTCGACGCTGTCCGCGGGTGCGTCCGACGAGTAGACGGTCACGGTGCTGCCGAGCTCGACGAGGGTGTCGGCGACCGAGAACCCGGTGGCACCGAGTCCGAGGACCGCGACGTCGAGCCCCTTCCAGCCCTCGGCGTACCAGCTGTCGAGCGATGCCAGGCGGTCAGCCGACACGGGCGATCCACTCCAGGTAGAACAGGCCGACGCCGGCCGCGACGCAGAGTCCGGCGATGATCCAGAACCGGACGACGACGGTCACCTCGGCCCACCCCTTCAACTCGAAGTGGTGGTGCAGTGGACTCATCCGGAAGATGCGCTTGCCGTGGGTGATCTTGAAGTACGCCCGCTGCAGGATGACCGAGCCGGTGACGATGAAGAAGAGGCCGCCGATGAGGACGAGCAGGAGCTCGGTGCGGCTGAGGATCGCGAGACCCGCCAGCGCGCCGCCGAGGCCGAGCGACCCGGTGTCGCCGAGGAAGATCTGCGCCGGCGACGTGTTGTACCAGAGGAAGCCGATCAGGCCGCCGCAGACCGCCGCCGCCACGACCGCGAGGTCGAGGGGGTTGGTCACGGTGTAGCAGGCGTGCTCGGTGTTCGAGTCGAGCCGGGCACCGCCGCAGATCTGGTTCGACTGCCAGAAGCCGATGATCACGTACGAGCCGATCGCGAGGATGCTCGACCCGGTGGCGAGGCCGTCGAGGCCGTCCGCGACGTTCACGCCGTTCGACGTCGAGACCGTGAGCAGCACGATCCAGGCGAGGAACAGCACGGTACCGATCACGGTGCCGAGCGCCATGAAGTCCAGCCACGGGATGTCCCGGATGGCCGAGACCATGGTCGACGCCGGCGGCTTGCCGTTGCCGGACGGGACGACGAGCGCGACGGTCGCGAAGATCACGCCGACGATGACCTGACCGAGCACCTTCGCCCACCCGCCGAGGCCGAGGCTGCGCTGGCGGCGGACCTTGAGGAAGTCGTCGATGAACCCGACGAACCCGAGGCCGACCATGAGGAACAGCACGAGCAGCCCGGACAGCGTGATCGAGTCGCGGCCGACGAGGTGCCCGACGAAGTAGCCGAGCACCGCGCCGATGATCAGGACGATGCCGCCCATGGTCGCGGTCCCGCGCTTGGTGTGGTGCGACTGCGGACCGTCGTCGCGGATGAACTGTCCCCAGCCGAGGCGGTGGAACAGCTTGATGAACAGCGGCGTGAGCAGCAGTGTGAACACCAGCGACACGGCGCCGGCGATCAGGAGGGCGATCATTCGGTGACACCTCCGAGGCGGTCGCCGAGGAATCGCAGTTCGGCGGACTTCGAGGACTTGACGAGGACGACGTCGCCGGGGCGGAGCATCTCCTGCAGTGCGTGGACGGCGTCGTCGACGTCCTCGATGAACACGGACTCGCCGTCCCACGATCCCTCGAGGGTGGCGGCCTGGTGGATGGGCATCGCGCCGCGGCCGACGACCACGAGCTGACCGATGCCCAGACGGACGACGAGCCGGCCGATGCGGTCGTGCTCCTCCGTCGAGAACTCGCCGAGCTCGGCCATCTCGCCGAGCACGGCGACGGTCCGCTCCCCCGGGCGGACGATCTGGGCGAGCGTCCGCAGCGCGGCGGCGGTCGAGTCGGGCGACGCGTTGTACGCGTCGTTGATCACGGTGACCCCGTCGGGGCCGCCGGGGAGGAGCTCCATGCGCCAGCGCTCGGCGCGCGTCATCGACGCGAGCGCGGCCGCGCCGTCGGCGAGGGGCACGCCCCACAGGTGGGCGACCGTGAGCGCGGCGGACGCGTTCATCGCGTGGTGCTCACCCAGGATCGCGAGCCGCACGTCGACGTGGTCCGTCCCTCCTGGCTGTCCGTCCGCAGACGGGTCGCCTTCCTGGCGGACGGGAGGCGCGGTGAGCGTGAAGCGGGTGCCGTTGCGGTCCGTCTCGATGCCGGTGATGCGGTAGTCGGCATCCGCGGACGTGCCGAAGCCCACGACGGTCGCCGCCGTCAGGTCGCGCATCGACGCGACGCGGTCGTCGTCGACGTTGAGGAGCGCGGTCGCGCTGGCCGGCAGGTCGGTGACCATCTCGGACTTGGCGCGCTGGGTCGCCTCGATCCCGCCGAACTCGCCGGCGTGCGCGAGGCCCACCTTGAGGACGACACCGACGTCCGGCTCGGCGATCGAGACGAGCTTGGCGATGTGGCCGATGCCGCTCGCGCCCATCTCGACGACCAGGTACCGGGTGTCCTCGGTGATGCGGAGCATCGAGATCGGTGCGCCGACGTGGTTGTTGAACGATCCCTGGGGCGCGATCGTCGCACCGTGCTGCTCGAGGATCGTGCGCAGCATGTTCTTGGTGCTCGTCTTGCCGTTCGAGCCGGTGATGCCGACGACCCGCAGGGGTGCCGGGCGACCGTCGGCGTCGACCCGGTCGGCGGTTGCCATCCGGACGCGTGTGACGACCTCGTGCGCCAGCGCCGCGAGGGCCGCGTAGCCGTCGGTGACCACGATCTGCGGCGCGGTGGTGTCGACGCGCTCCGGCGTGACGATCAGCGCGGCGCCGGCCTCGGTGGCGGCGGGGACGAAGCGGCGGCCGTCCGTGACCTCGCCCGGGAGCGCGAAGAACACGCTGCCGGGTCCGACGAGCCGGGAGTCGGTCTCGACCGAGCCCTCGACGACCAGGTCACCCTGGTCGGCGACGTCGGTCGCCTGGGCACCGGGGATCAGCTCGCCGTCGACCGCGGTCGCGATCTCGGCGAGGGTCAGGGCGATCATCGTGCGTCCTCGGCCGGACCGGAGTTCGGCTCCCACCCGGCCTCGCGGAGGGCCTGGCGGGCCTCGTCGCGTGCCGAGTACGGGGTGCGGACGCCCTGGATGTCGCGGTAGTCCTGGTGGCCGGGGCCGGCCCAGAGGATCGAGTCCCCGTCGCCGACGAGGCCCACGGCGGTGCGGATCGCGGCCTCGGGCGGGCTGACCTCGTGGATCTCGTGGTCCGGGAACGCCTCGCGCGCGGCGTCGACGAGGGTCTTCCGGATCGACGCGGCGTCCTCGAAGCGCGGGTGGTGGTCGGTGATCACGAGGATGTCCGACCCCGCGGCGGCCACGCGGGCCATGTCGGGACGCTTGGTGGTGTCGCGGTCGCCGTCGGCGCCGAAGAGCATGAGGACCTTGCCGGAGGTGAACTGGCGCACCGCGGCGAGGGTGTTCTCGAAGGCGTCGGGGCTGTGCCCGAAGTCGACGTAGACGCTCGGACCGCGATCGCCCGAGACGCGCTCGGTGCGGCCGGGCAGGTAGCACTCGATGGCGCTCGTCGGCTCGTCGCGCTGCTCGCGCTCGTCCTCGTCCGGGTAGCGGCGGTGGTTCGTCTCGAGCGCGTGCGCGATGGCACCGAGCTCGAACCCGCCCTCGACGAGCATCACGATCGCGAGCGCTGCGTTCGCAGCCATGTGCCACCCGATGAGCGGCACACGGGTGGTGAGCTCACGCCCCTCGGGTCCGGTCAGGCGGAACTCGGTGTAGGCGGCGTGCGCCTCGACGATGTCGACGTGCCACTCGGCCTCGACGTCGGGGTGGACCGTGATGGTCGTGACCGGGATGCGGGAGTCCTGCACCACGCGGTGGCCCCAGTCGGTGTCCAGCGAGACGACGCCGCGGCGGGCGTGCTCGGGCTGGAACAGCGGGAGCTTCGCCTGGTAGTACTCCTCCATGTCGGCGTAGTCGTCGAGGTGGTCGTGCGACAGGTTCGTGAAGGCCGCGACGTCGAAGACGATGCCGTCGACGCGGTGGCGGCTGAGGGCCTGGGCGCTCACCTCGACGGCGACCGCGCGCACCTCGCTCTCGCGCATCCGGGCGAGCAGCGCGTGCATCTCGCTCGCCTCGGGCGTGGTGAGCCGGCTCGTGACGCTGAGGGTGCCGATGTGGCGCTCGGCGGTCGAGCTCAGGCCGGTGACGAGACCGAGCTGCTTGAGGATCCCCTCGAGGATGTAGGACGTGCTCGTCTTGCCGTTCGTGCCGGTGACGGCGAACAGCTGCGGCAGGTCGGTGGCCTCGTCCGGGTGGGTGCGGTAGACCCACGCCGAGACGTCGCCGAGGGCCGCACGGGGGTCGTCCACGACGAGCACGGGGAGACCGGCCGCCTGGGCGTGCTCCACGCCGGCGTCGTCGGTCAGGACGGCCACCGCACCGCGCTCGGCGGCCTCGGCTGAGAACTCCGCGCCGTGGCGGTTCGCACCGTGCACGCCGACGAAGAGGTCACCCGGCTGCACCTCGGCGGCGCTCAGGGTGACACCGGTCGTCTCGACGGCGTCGACCGAGCCGACGACACGCAGACCGAACGCGTTCGCGAGTTCGGCCACGGCCCTCGGGGTCGGGTGTTCGGGTCGGAGGACCGGGGGGATCCGTGCGGACAAGTGCTCCTTCTTCCTCACCACGTGGTCGGGTAGGTCTTCGCCGGCGTCGTGGAGGGGGCTACTCGGTACTTCTCGAGCACCTGGGACATGAGAGTTCGGAACGCCGGAGCCGCTCCGCTGGACCACTTGTTGGTCTGCGGCTTCGTGAACGTCACCGTGACAACATACTGGGGGTCCTCGGCGGGTGCCATTCCGGCCACCGACGTGATGCGCTGTCCGCCGTAGCCCTTGGACCCCTCGGCCACCTCGGCGGTGCCCGTCTTCGCGGCGATGTTGTAGCCGGAGATCGGCTTCATGCCGACGAGGGTGCCACCCGTGACCACGCTCTGCAGCATGTCCGTGACCTGCGTCGCGGCGTTCGCGGACACGACACGCGTCGGCTGCACGTCGGGCGCGTCGATCATGGTGCCGTCGGCGGTCTCGCAGCCCTTCACGAAGTGCAGCGGGATCCGGACACCGTCGTTCGCGAGGGTCTGGAAGATGCTCGCGACCTGGATCGCGGTCGTCGAGATGCCCTGCCCGAACATCGAGTTGATGTTCGTCTGCTGGTCCCACTGGGGGCTCGAGCCGTAGTCCATCGACGGCTGCCCTGGGTAGTCGATCGCCGACTCGGGCTCGAACAGGCCGAACTTCTTCATGTAGTCGTACCGCTGCTGGGCGGTCAGGCGCTCACCGAGCTCGGTGATGCCGACGTTCGACGAGTTCTGCAGGATGCCCGTGAGCGTCAGGTTCTCGGTCTGGTGGAACTCGGAGTCGTGGATCGACCCGCCCCAGGGGAACGAGCGCGAGTACGGCACGACCGCTCGGTCGGTCGGGCTCGACTTGCCCTGGTCGATGAGTGCCGCCGCGATCGCGGCCTTGATCGTGGAGCCCGGTTCGTACGTCGCCGTGAGCGCCCGCGATCCGAACGCGCCCTTGTCCGTGGTGGCGTCGACGTCGTTCGGGTCGACGGTCGGGTAGTCCGCGACCGCGAGGATCTCCCCCGTCTTGACGCTGGTGACCGTCGCCGTGGCGGACTCGGCCTGCAGCGACTTCGCGGCGGACGCGATGGTCTGGTTGGCCATGTACTGCAGGTCGCTGTCGATCGTGGTCTCGACCGTGCCGCCGTCCTTGGCCTCCTTGGTCGTCACGGTGCTCCCGGGGAGCTGGACGCCGTCGGAACCACGCTCGTAGGTCTCGGAGCCGTTCGACCCCGCCAGGCACTTGTCGTAGGCGTACTCGAGCCCGGCCTGTGCACCGTCGGTGCCCATGAAACCGGTGATGTTGCCCGTCGTGGCCGCCGTCGGGTACACCCGCGACGCCTGCTGCTCCTTGTAGATCCACGGGATGCCGAGCGCGGTCACCGCCTCGTAGTGCTTCACGTCGAGGCCCTTGACGAGGTAGGCGAAGTCGGACCGCGGGTTCGCCGCGATGCTCTTCTGCATGGTCGCCACGTCGCCGCCCGAGGCCTTCGCCAGCGCGGTGAGCGCTTGGTCGACCGTGACGTCCTTCACGCGGGTCCCGCCGAGCTTGCCCTCGAACTTCTTCACCAGGCGCGGGGCCGTCGTGATGTTGTAGCGGGTGACGCTGTCGGCGAGCTCGGTCCCGTTGCGGTCGACGATCGACCCGCGGGTCCCGTAGATCGTGACCGGGATGCTCCGCTTCTCCTTCGACAGCTCGTTGAGCGAGGCGGCCTGGACCACCTGGATGTCGACGAGGCGGACCACGAAGACCGCCACGAGGGCGATCACGGCGATCATCACGACGCTGTAGCGCAGTCGACGGTTGCGGATCGTCTTCGTCACGCGGTGCGGTCCTTCCCGGGTGGTGCGGCAGGCTGTCCCGACCCGCAGGTCACCGGGTGGAGGGGGCCTGGAGCTGGTTCGGGTCGGACTCTACGTCGGCGGTGGACGAAGCCCCGGCCGACGCGCTGGCGCCTGTGGTCTTCCCAGCGTCGGCGGCGGTGCTGTCCGTGGTGGTGCCAGCGTCCTTGCTCGTCGAGCCGGCTCCGCTGTCCGTGTTCGTCGAGCTGGCCCCGCTCTCCTTGCTCGTCGAGGTGTCACCCGGCTTCGCGGCCAGCGGCACGTCGGCGAGCAGCGAGTTCGGCACCTGGTTCGACGTCGCCGCGGTGGCCGGGTCGGCGACCGCCGGGGTCGGCGTGCCGTAGACACGACCGGTCTTCGGGTCGAGGTACACCGGCGTCGAGTTCGCGATCATCCCGAGCGCCTGGGCGTTGCGGGCGAGGTTCTGCGGCGAGTCGAGCACCCGCAGCTCCTCGGACAGCGACTGCTGGGTGCGGGACAGGTTCGTCTGCTCGGCGCTCAGGGAGTTGAGCGTGTACGCGCCCTGGCTCAGCACCATGCTGATCCCGAGCTGCGCGAGGAGCAGGATGCCGAGGGCGACCACCGCCACCACGGCGTAGGCGATGCGGGGGCGTGCCCGGCGCTGGGCCTTGGACGGGGTGACCTCGACGAGCTCCGGCCGGTTCTGTCGCGTCGGACGCGGGGCGCGGGACGGGACGACGGCGGGGTCGACGAGTGCGAGGTTCGTGCTCATGTCACTTCCGGATCCGCTCGGCCGCGCGCAGGCGCACGGGGGTTGCTCGTGGGTTGGCGGCGCGTTCGGCCTCGTCGGCCAGCTCGGCGCCCTTGACGACCAGTTCGTACGTCGGCCGGTGCTCGGGCAGTTCGACCGGCAGGCCGGCGGGTGCGCTCGACTTCGTCCGTGCGGTGAGTGCCCGCTTGACGATGCGGTCCTCGAGCGACTGGTACGACTCGACGACGATCCGGCCGCCGACCGCGATGGAGTCCAGGGCCGCCGGGATCGCCCGCTCGAGGACGCTCAGCTCGGCGTTGACCTCGATGCGGAGCGCCTGGAACACCCGCTTCGCCGGGTGTCCCTGTCGCTGGATCGCCACCGGGGTCGCGTCGTGCAGGACCTGGACCAGGTCCCCGGACATCTCGAACGGGGCGCTGGCGCGTCGCTCGACGATGGCGCGGGCGTAGCGTCCGGCGAGCTTCTCCTCGCCGTAGCGCTGGAAGATCCGGCGCAGCTCGCCCTCGTCGTAGGTGGCGAGGACGTCGGCCGCGGTCTGCCCCTCGGTCCGGTCCATCCGCATGTCGAGCGGTGCGTCCTGGCTGTACGCGAAGCCACGCTCGGCACGGTCGAGCTGCAGCGAGCTGACACCGAGGTCGAACAGCACGCCGTCGACGTGCTCGAAGCCCTCGCCCTCGATCGCCTCGACGATGCCGTCGTAGACGGTGTGCACCAGGCGGACGCGGTCACCGAACCGGGCGAGCCGGTCGCCCGCGATGCCGAGCGCGTCGGTGTCGCGGTCGAGGCCGATGAGCGTCAGCTCCGGGAACCGCTCGAGGAGCCCCTCGGAGTGGCCGCCCATGCCGAGCGTCGCGTCGACCACGACCTTGCCCGGCCCCTCGAGCGTGGGCGTGAAGAGGTCGACGATGCGCTCGAGCATCACCGGGGTGTGCGGGAAGCGCGGTGTGTTGGTCTCGTCCTCGGCCATGTGCAGCCCCTCGTCCTCCGGGCCGCGGGTCCGGATCCCCATCCATGCGACCTGACACCGGGGAAGGGGTGTCAGGGATGCACGGCTGGGAGTCCCGATCCACGGATCAGAAGATCCCCGGGATCACCTCCTCGTCGTTGTCGGCGAAGCCCTCTTCGACTTCGGCGTAGTAGGCCTCCCACGCGGGGGTCGACCAGATCTCGGCGCGGTCACCGGAGCCGATGACCGTCAGGTCCCGCTCGAGCCCCGCGTACTCGCGGAGGTTCTGCGGGATGGTGACGCGGTTCTGCTTGTCGGGCTGTTCCGCGCTCGCTCCGGAGAGGAACAGGCGCATGTAGTCCCGGGTGCGCTTCGAGGTCATCGGTGCGGTGCGGATCCGCTCGTGCAGTTGCTCGAACGTGTCCGCGCTGAAGACGACGACGCAGCGCTCCTGCCCGCGGGTCATCACGAGACCCCCGGACAGTTCGTCCCGGAACTTGGCGGGGAGGATCACGCGACCCTTCTCGTCGAGCTTCGGGGCATGGGTACCGAGCAGCACGTCGGGCCTCCCCTCCGCTCCACCGGACCGTTGTGTGCCCCACTTTACTCCACTCCCCTCCCCACGGGGCGGATTTCATTCCCGAAGTCGCCCGTCAGCCCTGTTCTGGGGGCGGATCTCGTCGTCGATCGGGCGATTCCGGCCTGTACTGCCGCGGAACGGCGGGGCTGTGGAGCGGAGTGGAGCGTGTGGAGGGAAGTGGAGGACTTTCGCAGCTCCGTGCGCACGACGGCGGCGTGCCGAGGCGCCCCGGCAGGGCCGTCCCGGCGGGCGGTCGCCGCAGCCAGGACGGCGGGACCCGGGCGGCGGGTCGACTCCGTCGCCGCGCTGGTCGTACGACGCGCCGTCCGTCGATCGCCCGGGTCGCACGATCTGCCGCCGCCGGCCGTCGATCGCCCGGGTCGCACAATGTGCCGGCCGTCGATCGCCCGGCTCGCACGACGCGCCGTCCGTCGATCGCCCGGGTCGCACGACGTGCCGCCGCCGGCCGCTCCCGGCGACACTTCTCGCGACCAGGGCCCGCGCGCCGGCGCGCGCATGCCCGCCCCGCCGTCACTTTGCGAGACCAGCCCGCCCGACGACCGGTCCGCTCGCGCTCGACCTCACGCGCGGGCTGCCCAGTTCCCGAGCGGGCGGAACACGCCGCGCGCTCGCTGCCGAGCGGGCGGAATCGGCCGCCCAGGCTCGCCGAGCGGGACGGACATCGCCCGCTCGCGGGAGAGCGGGGTACAGCAGCACCCGTCGGGGCCGGGAGGCGCGGTGCGGGGCCGACCCGCGCCTCCCGTCCGACAGCAGCGCACGGTCACCCGCCGAGCGGGCAGGACACGCCGCGCACTGCCCGCCGAGCGGGCAGGACGCGCCGCGCGCTCCCCGCCGAGCGGGCCGGACACGCCGCGCGCTCCCCAGCGAGCGGGCGGAATCGGCCGCCCAAGCTCGCCGAGCGGGACGGACATCGCCCACTCGCGGGAGCGCGGGGTACAGCTGCACCCATCGGGGACGGGAGGCGCGGTGCGAGGCCGACCCGCACCTCCCGTCCGACAGCCGCGCACGATCACCCGCCGAGCGGGCAGGACACGCCGCGCGTTGCCCGCCGAGCGGGCGGATTCGGCCGCTCAGGGCCGCCGAGCGGGACGTATTTCGCCCGCTCGCGGGGCGCGAGGCGCGGGACGGGGCGCGGGGCGCGGAGGCGCAGGACGGGGCACGGACTCGCGGGCGCGGGGCGCCCGGGGGCACGACAACGGGGTCGGTCCCGAAGGACCGACCCCGTGGAGGAGTGTGGAGGGCGGCTAGCCCTGGTTGTCGTTCCGCTTGTCCCAGCGCTCGTTCATGCGGTCCATGAAGGACCCGCCGCCACCCTGGCTCGGCCGAGCGGACCCGCCCGACGACGGCTTGCCGGCCCGAGGCGTCTTCGCCTTGGGCGCTCGCATGCCGGGACGCAGCGCGAAGAGGACTCCGGCCAACATCACGACGAAGCCGAGGATCCCGATGAGCGGCTGGCGCATGACCAACCCGACGATGACGATCGCGACACCCGCGAGGGCGCCGAGCACCCCGAGCGTGATCGACGTGTAGGTCGGACGACCCTGGCGACGCGTGACGCGCGCGACGAAGTCGGAGTCATTCTGGTAGAGGCTCCGCTCCATCTCTTCGAGGAGTCGCTGCTCTTGCTCCGAGAGTGGCATCTGTGTTCCCTCTGTTCCTGGGATCGACGCGTGGTTGAGGTGGACCGAGTCTACGACTCGACCGCTCCACTAGGGTAGGGAGTGTGGCTGAGAGTACGCGATTAGTGGACCTCGTGTCGGCGCGGATCGATCGAGCGCTGGACGACCAACGGGAACGGCTCGCAGCGATCAGTCCGGACCTCGCTCCGTTCGACCGGTACGCGCGCGATCTGCTGTCCGAAGGCAAGCGGTTCCGGGCCCTGTTCTGCTACTGGGGATGGCAGTCCGTGGCGGGACGATCGGGCTCGTTCGACCCGCTCGGCGAGGGGTCGCGACAGACCACGGCCGAGGCGATCGTCACGGTCGCGGCGGCGCTCGAGATCTTCCACGCGGCGGCCCTCGTGCACGACGACATCATGGACCGCTCGGACACCCGTCGCGGGCGTCCGGCGGCGCACCGCCGGTTCGAGTCCCTGCACGAGGAGTCCGGCTGGGTCGGTGACCGCGCGCTGTACGGCACGAACTCCGCACTGCTGCTCGGCGACCTCCTGCTCTCCCTGAGCGACGCCGTCTTCGACGAGGGCCTCGCCCTGCTCGACCCCGCTCGTGGTCGGATCGTCCGGCAGGAGTTCCACACCATGCGCCTCGACGTCACGGCGGGCCAGTACCTCGACGTGCACGAAGAGACGGCCTGGCCGACCATCGACGAGGACGAGCACCTCGTGCGTGCGCAGCGCGTCATCGTCTTCAAGTCGGCGAAGTACTCGATCGAGGCACCGCTCGTCATCGGCGCCCTCGTCGCGGGGGCGTCGGACGCGCAGCTCGAGGGGCTCCGGGCGTTCGGACTCCCCCTCGGCGTCGCCTACCAGCTCCGCGACGACATGCTCGGCGTCTTCGGCGACCCCGAGGTCACGGGCAAGCCCGCCGGCGACGACCTGCGCGAGGGCAAGCGCACCGTCCTCATCGCCTCGGCCCGCAAGGCGCTCCCCGGTGGTCCGCGCCAGCTGCTCGACGAGCTCCTCGGCGACCCGGACCTGGACGAGGCGCAGGTGCAGATGCTCCGCGCCACGCTCACCGAGTCCGGTGCGGTCGCGGCCGTCGAGCGGTCGATCGACCGGCACGTGCAGCGCGCGAAGGCCGCCATCGAGGCGGCTCCGCTCACGCCGTCGGCGCGCGAGCAGCTCGTCGCGCTGGCCGACACGGTCAGCCGCCGCGTCGCGTAGACGTTCCAGCCTGACGGACAGGAGGCGCGGTGCCAGCTGGCCCC
>NZ_JBFPFM010000045.1:0-24402 GCF_047977705.1 Curtobacterium sp. LFS084 | reverse complement strand
GCGCCGAGGCGTCCGCGGCGGCCTGGGCGCGGACGGCGGCGACGCGGAGACCCGCCGCGGCGAGCGCTGCGGTCACCACGAGGAGCGTCACGCCGACGACCATCGCCACCACCACCGTCGCGGACCCGCGCTCGGTCACCGGCCGGCCTCGGCCGCGCACCCGGTGGCGCCGAGCGGGACGGCTGCGAACGGGCCCGTCGCTCCCCGTTCGGCCCGGACGCAGACCACGCCGTCGCCGCGGTGCACCGTGACGTCGGCTCCGGGCGCGAGCTGCGCGACCGCCGCCAGGCCGGCGTCGTCGTCACCGCGGCCGTACGCCCGTGCCGCGGTGGCCGCAGCGACCTCGAGACGACCGACGGCGTCCACGACGAGCACGGCCGCGACGAGCGAGGTCAGGACGAGCGCGACGACGGGGAGCACGACCGCGAACTCGACGCTCACCGAGCCGCGTTCCCCGTCCGGCCGACGGCGGTCAGAGGGAGAGCGCACCACGGACGAGTTCCGTGAGGAGGCTCTGGACCTCGCCGGAGCGCATCACCGCGACGAGCACGCCGGCGAACGCCACCGCCGCGAGGATCACGACGGCGTACTCGGCCGTGGCCGATCCGCGGTCGTCGTCGAGCCGTCGCCAGAGCCGGCTGCCGCGGGGCTGGTGGTCGTGCTGGTGCTGGGTGGTCGGTGTGTCGGTCATGGGGTCGTCCTTCCTGTTGCCGTGCTGTCAGCCTCGCTGCGTCCGGGGCTCGACACCGGGCCGGCCACCGGATCTGTGGAGGATCACCCCACGTCGACGACGGTGGAGGAGAGGACGCCCGCCACCACCGGTACGACCCCGACGAGGACGAAGGCGGGCAGGACGCACACGCCGAGCGGCAGGACGAGCCGGACCGCGAGACGCTCGGCCGCGGCGAGCCCCGCGGCTGCGGCGTCGTCACGGACGTCCTCGGCCGCGGCGCGGAGGAGCGTCGCCGCGGGTACCCCGGCGCGCTGGGCCAGCGCGAGGACGTCCCGGAGGTGGTCACCGTCCGACGCCCGCCACGGTCGGTCGGCGAACGCGGCCCGGACGGCCGCACCGCCCTCCGCCCACGAGCCGCCGCCGGACACGGCGACCGCCCAGGCGTCGAGGAGCACGCCTGGCAGGTGTCCGTCGGGGATCGCGGCGCGGACCAGGCGTGCGCTCCAGGTCCGACCGAGCGCGACGAGCACCGCGGCGAGGAGCAGGCAGGTCCACCCGATCGGGGACGCGACGAGCACCCGGACGGCGCCGGACCCCCACGTCGACCCGAGGACGAGGCCGAGCAGGGGCAGCGCGAGGACGACGCGGGCGCTCGCGCGCGGCCCGGCGAGGGCGACGAGGACGGCACGGTCGGACGCCGCCGAGCGCCGGAGGGCCGCGGCGAGCGCGCGGACGGTGCCCGCCGACGGAGCGCCGGTCCGTTCGGCGACCCGGAGGACGGCGGCCACGTCCTCCCACCCGGGACCGCCGTCGTCGGGGAACCCGCCCACCAGCGCCCACGCGCGGGGTGGCGGGACCCCCGCGGCGACGAGGGTGGCGACGCGGTCGAGGGTCCTGGCCGCGGCGGCGCCGTCGGCTCGCTCGCCGCGGCTGCCCGACCGCGCGGCGGCCAACCGGCGGACCGTCACCGGCCCGCGGCTCACCGTGACCGATCCACGGGACGCACCTCGAGCCTCCCGTCCGGACCGATGCGGACCGCTCCGACGGCCGCCAGCCGACGCTGCCCGCCGTGGCGCTCGACGTGGAGCACCAGGTCGAGCGCGCTCACCGCCTGCCGAGCGAGCGCTTCCGGCCCGAGCCCGGCCAGCGTGCCGAGCGCCTCGAGCCGTGCCGCGACGTCGGCGATCCCGTTGGCGTGCACCGTCCCCGCTCCCCCGTCGTGACCGGTGTTCAGCGCGGAGAGGAGCTCGCGGACCTCGGCACCCCGGCACTCCCCGACGACGATCCGGTCGGGACGCATGCGCAGTGCCTCGCGGACGAGCCGGTCGAGCCCGAGGGCGCCGGCCCCCTCGGCGTTCGCCTGTCTGGCCTCGAGCGCGACGACGTGCGGGTGGTCGATCCGGAGTTCGGCGACGTCCTCGACGGTGACGATCCGCTCGTCGGGCGGGACGGCCGAGAGCATCGCCGCGAGCAGGGTCGTCTTGCCGCTCCCCGTCGCCCCGGTCACGAGCACGTTGCGGCGCTCGTCGACCGCACGCTCGACGACCGACCGCGGGATCCGTCGGAAGGCCCCGAGCGCCTCGAGCGACGCGAGGGTCGGTCGGTCGGCTGCGGGCAGTCGGATCGAGATCGCGGTGCCGGTCACCGAGACGGGCGCGAGCACGACGTGCACCCGGATCCCGTCGCCGTGGCGGACGTCGACGCACGGCGTGGTCTCGTCGACGTGCCGTCCGCCGCGTGCCACGAGCTCGGTCGCGAGTTCCCGGACACGCGCCTCGGGCAGGACCGGTCCGGCCCGTCCGAGTCCGGTGCCACGGTCGACCCAGGTCCCGCGACCGCCGACGACGAGGACGTCGGTGACGCCGGCGTCGTCGACGAGGGCGGCGAGCTCCTCGAACTCGGCCGCGAGGACGTCGCGGCGTCGACGCGGTCGTGTGGTGCCGGGCAGGAACGGGGGGTCGGCACGGTGTCGGTGCATGCGACCAGACAGTAGGGAGCAGCACCCGTCGGGTCCGCGTCCACCATCCCCGCTGTGGAGGATTGCGCGGGTGACGAGCAACGGACCGATTTGTCCCCCGGTACGCAAACCCGTACCCCAGTCGGTGTCCCGACGGACCGTCGACCGTCGAACGGCCCGGGATCGCTCCCAGCCTGCCCGGTGCGACGGAGCGGCCGCCCCACGGAGCCGGATCGGATCGATGCAAGAGCATGGACAGGTCTGTCCACTCTTCGGCGTCCCCGTGCGGATCGACGTCGAGTGCGTGCCGGCGGACGAAGCGTCCGGCGAACGAACTCGCCCGGAAACGAGAAGAGGCGGCACCGGTTGGGGGGAACAGGTGCCGCCTGGACATCGGTGGATTGGGGGGAATCCGAACCGTTGCCGCCGGAAACGAGTCCAGCGGGATCTACTGTACCCCATGATCGGCCGCCAGGAGCAACCCCCGGGACGACTTCCGGGCGTGCCGCCTGCACGCCGTGAGCGAACACGTCACGGCCCGGCTCGACACGACCGGCCACGGGACCACGCACGAGGACCCCGTCCCGTCCCTTCTGCCCCGCGGAACCGCGCCGGGACGGACCGCTCACCGCGGCCCTGGACGCGGGGTAGTCTCCGACTGCACCCCTGCCGCAACGACGCGAAAGGACCTCGATGTCCGCTCCGACCCAGACCGACCCCCGCCACGACGGAGCCAACGGCGACGGCCCCGACGCCGGTGACCACGGCACGTTCCCCCCGTCGCCGGAGTTCGTCGCCGACGCCGTCGCGCACGAGGACCTGCACGAGGCAGCCGCGGCCGACCGCGAAGCGTTCTGGGCCGACCAGGCACGGGGGCTCCTCGACTGGCGCACGCCGTTCACGCAGACCCTCGACTGGTCCGGCGCGCCGTTCGCGAAGTGGTTCGCCGACGGCACGCTCAACGTCGCCGAGAACTGCCTCGACCGGCACGTCCGCGCCGGCCACGGGGACCGGGTCGCCATCCACTTCGAGGGCGCCCCGGGCGACACCCGTCGGATCACCTACGCGGAGCTCACCGCCGAGGTACAGCGCGCCGCCAACATGCTCACCGACCTGGGCGTCGGGCAGGGCGACCGGGTCGTCGTCTACCTCCCGCTCATCCCCGAGGCCGTCGTCACGATGCTCGCCGTCGCCCGCATCGGTGCGGTCCACTCCGTGGTGTTCGGCGGGTTCAGCGCCGAGAGCCTCCGTGCCCGCATCGAGGACGCCGGGGCGAAGCTCGTCGTCACGGCGGACGGCGGCTGGCGCCGTGGTGCGGTCTCACCGCTCAAGCCCGCCGTCGACGAAGCACTCGAGGGCGAGGGCACCGACAGCGTGGAGCACGTCCTCGTCGTCAAGCGCGGCGGAAACCAGATCGCCTGGAACGACCGTGACCTGTGGTGGCACGACGAGTTCGCGAAGGCCGCTCCGGAACACGCCGCCGAGGCGTTCCCGGCCGAGACGCCCCTCTTCATCCTGTACACCTCGGGCACGACCGGGAAGCCCAAGGGCATCGTGCACACCTCCGGCGGGTACCTCACCCAGGCCGCGTACACGCACAAGAACGTGTTCGACATGCACCCCGAGAAGGACGTCTACTGGTGCACGGCCGACATCGGATGGATCACCGGGCACTCCTACGTCGTCTACGGCCCCCTCGCGAACGGTGTCACGCAGGTCCTCTACGAGGGCACGCCCGACGAGCCGAAGCCCGGCCGCTGGTGGGACCTCGTCGACTCCTACGGCGTGACGGTCCTCTACACGGCGCCGACGGCGGTGCGCGCGGCGATGAAGGCCGGCCGCCAGGTCCCCGAGGCCCGCAGCCTCGAGACGCTCCGGCTGCTCGGCAGCGTCGGCGAGCCGATCAACCCCGAGGCGTGGCAGTGGTACCGCCAGGTGATCGGCCACGACCGCACGCCCATCGTCGACACGTGGTGGCAGACCGAGACGGGGGCGATCATGATCTCCGCCCTGCCCGGCGTCACGAAGCTCAAGCCCGGTGCCGCCCAGACGCCGCTGCCCGGCATCGTCGCCGAGATCGTCGACGACGACGGCAACCGCGCCGACCCGGGCGAGAGCGGCTACCTCACCATCACCGAGCCGTGGCCGTCGATGGCGCGCGGCATCTGGGGCGACCCGGACCGCTTCGTCGAGACGTACTGGTCGCGGTTCCCCGGCCGCTACTTCGCCGGCGACGGCGCTCGGCTCGACGGCCAGGGCGACATCTGGATCCAGGGACGCGTCGACGACGTGATGAACGTCTCCGGCCACCGGCTGTCCACGGCCGAGATCGAGTCCGCCCTGGTCGGCCACGAGGGCGTCGCCGAGGCGGCCGTCGTCGGTGCCGCCGACGAGACCACCGGGCAGGCCGTCGTCGCCTACGTCATCCTCACCGCCGAGGCAGCGGCCGACGTCGACCGCGACGCCGCCGCGAAGGAGCTCCGCGACTGGGTCGGCAAGCGGATCGGTGCGATCGCGAAGCCGCGTCAGGTCGTCATCGTCCCCGAACTGCCGAAGACACGGTCCGGCAAGATCATGCGCCGCCTGCTGCGCGACGCGGCCGAGGGTCGCCGCATCGGCGACACGACGACGCTCGCCGACCCGACGATCATGGCGACCATCGCGGAACTCATGTAGCGGGGACGACGCGAGCCGCGCCTCCAGGCTGGTCTGCCAGGAGGCGCGGCTCGCGTCCGTCGTGGTGCCGACGGTCCGTCAGGACGTCAGTTCCACCACCAGTTCGACCTCGACCGGCGCGTCCAGCGGGAGGACCGCGACGCCCACCGCGCTCCGCGCGTGCACGCCGGCGTCCCCGAACACGTCGCCGACCAGGGTCGACGCGCCGTTCGCGACGCCCGGCTGTCCGGTGAAGGACGGATCGGACGCGACGAACACCGTGACCTTCACGACACGGGCGACCCGGTCGAGCGAGCCGGCGACCGACTCGACGGCGGCGAGGGCGTTGAGCGCGGCGACGCGCGCCTGGGCGGTCGCGGTCTCGGCGTCCACCGTCGCACCGACCTTGCCGGTCACCGGCAGCGCGCCGTCCACGAAGGGCAGCTGCCCCGCGGTGTAGACGTGGTCACCGCTGACGACCGCGGGGACGTAGGCGGCCACGGGAGCCGCGACGGCGGGGAGCGTCAGGCCGAGCTCGGCGAGCCGGTCTGCGACGCTCACGCGTCCGCCTTCGGGCGCTTCAGGTACGCGACGAGGCCGCCTTCGGGGCCGGTGACGACCTGGACGAGTTCCCACCCCTCGTCGCCGAAGTTGTTCAGGATGGCGGTGGTGTTGTGGATGATCAACGGGGTCGTGAGGTATTCCCAGCGAGTCATGGAGATCCTTGCCAGCCTTTCAGTCGGCGGTGTCGTTTAGGCTGCATCCTATGTCTGCCCAGAAGACGTCTGCCTCGCGGACCAAGCCCGTCTCAGCAGTCGGCGCCTTCGTCGGATTCGTCGGTTTCAGCGTGCTCGCCGGTCTGCTCGTCACGATCGGCGTCACCCCGGCCATCGCGGTCGCCGGTGTCACGACGACGTCGACGATCGGCGTGTTCGAGTCCCTGCCGGAGTACATCGAGATCGGTGACCTCCCGCAGCGCAACGAGCTGTACGCGTACCAGGGCGGCAAGAGCGTGCACTTCGCGACGGTCTACGACCAGAACCGTCAGGAGCTGCAGTTCGACCAGATCAGCGACCAGCTGAAGAACGCGGCCATCGACGGCGAGGACAAGCGCTTCTACGAGCACGGCGGCGTCGACATGACCTCGCTCGTCCGCGCGGGCGTGGGCTCCCTCGCCGGCGGCCTCGGCGAGTCGGGCGGTGGGTCGACGCTGACCATGCAGCTCGTCCGCAACATCAAGATGAACCAGGCGCTCGAGCTCACCACGCCGGAAGAGCGTCTGAAGGCCTACAACGACGCCGTCGAGCAGACCATCCCCCGCAAGCTCGAGGAGATGAAGCTCGCGATCGGCCTCGCGAAGAAGTACACCCACAAGGAGATCCTCACCGGGTACCTCAACATCGCGTACTTCGGCGACCAGACCTACGGCGTGCAGGCCGCGGCTCAGCACTACTACAACAAGAGCGCGACCGACCTCACCCCGGCCGAGGCCGCCTCGATCCTCGCGATCGTGCAGTCCCCGAACACGCGCAACCTGTCGAACCCGAAGTACTACGACGCCAACGTCGCGCGCCGCAACGTCATCCTCAAGTCGATGTACGCGCAGAAGCACCTGACGAAGGCCGAGTACGACGAGGCCGTCAAGTCGAACCCGAAGGACTACGTCCACCTGACGCAGCCGTCCCAGGGCTGCAAGGCCTCGGTCGGCGACGGCTCGCAGTTCTTCTGCGACTACGCGGTCCAGGTCGTCAAGGAGATGTCGCAGCTGGGGGCCACCCAGAAGGAACGCGACACCGCGTGGCGCAACGGCGGCTACAAGATCCAGACGACGCTCGACATCGACGCCAACGCGCAGCAGAAGCAGGTGCTCAACACCTACGACAACAAGGCCGAGACGAACTTCAAGCTCGGCGCCGCACTCGACTCGGTCGAGGTGAACACCGGCCGCATCCTGACGATGGCCCAGAACAAGGACTACGACCAGTCGCTGCAGTCCCCGCCGACGTCGACGTCGATCAACTACAGCGTCGACAAGAAGTACGGCGGCGGCATCGGCTTCCAGGTCGGCTCGACGTACAAGCTCTTCACGCTCCTCGAGTGGTTGAAGGCGGGCCACGGCCTGAACGAGACCGTGAACGGCACCCCGCACAACACCTCCGTGTGGCAGCACTGTGGTGAGCCCACCTACGGCAACTGGGCCCCGAAGAACGACTCGGCGGGCGAGAACGGCAACTACACGGTCGCCCGCGCCACCGCCCTGTCCGTGAACGCGGCGTTCGCGTCGATGGCTGCCAAGCTCGACCTCTGCGACATCAAGCAGACCGCCGAGGACCTCGGCGTGCACTCGGGCGACGACAAGACCGAGCTCAACTCGTACCCGTCGTCGATCCTCGGCACGAACAACATCGCGCCGCTGACGATGGCCGCCGCGTACGCCGGCGTCGCCAACAACGGCACCTTCTGCGAGCCCATCGCGATCGACAACGTCACCAACGCCGAGGGCAAGAGCCTGGGCGGCCAGCCGAAGACCTGCAAGCAGGTGCTCGAGCCCTCCGTCGCACAGACGGCCGTCTACGCGATGAAGGGCACGATCTCCGGCGGTACCGCGGTCGGCGCCCAGACCTACGACGGCACCCAGCTGTTCGGCAAGACGGGCACCACCGACGACGCCGACCAGATCTGGCTCGTCGGTTCCAGCTCGCGGGTCGCCACGGCCTACTGGCAGGGCAACACCGACGGTGGCAAGAACAACCTCCGGCACTACAGCAACGGTGTCAACGGCACCTACGCCAGTGCCCGCGCGGGCGTCTGGCGACAGGCGCAGACCCCGATGAACGCCCTGTACCCGGCAGGCCCCTTCACGGACCCGTCGTCGTCCGCCCTGCGCGGCAACGCGAAGGCCGTCCCCGACGTGACCGGCAAGACCGCTGCCGAGGCCAAGGCCGCGATCACGGGCGCCGGGTTCACCTACGTGGACGGTGGCGCGCAGCCCGGCTCCGCGAAGGCCGGCACCGTCTCCTCCACGTCGCCCTCGGCCAACTCGCTGCTCTCGAACGGCTCGAGCGTCACCGTGTACACGTCCGACGGCTCGCAGATCGTGATGCCGGCGATCGCCGGTGCACCGCTCGACACGGCCCGGTCGAAGCTCAACCAGCTCGGGTTCACCAACGTGACGATCTCGAAGGAGTACGTCAAGGGCGGCGGTGACAAGGAGTGCCGTGTCGCGACGGTCGACCCGGGTGTGCACGCCGCGGCCAGCAAGGACTCCGCGGTGACGCTGACCCTGTACGGCGACAAGAACGGCAAGGCGCCCAAGGACTGCAAGTGAGCCGCGGTCGCGCCGCGCTCGGCATCGCCGCAGCGGGCGCGGCCGTCGGTGCCGCCTCGGCGGCATGGGGCACGCTCGTCGAGCGACGGCGGTTCGGCATCCGCTGGGAGACCGTCCCGGTGCTGCCGGCCGGCTCGCGCGACGTCACGGTCCTGCACCTGTCGGACATCCACATGGCGCCCTGGCAGGCCGACAAGCAGCAGTGGCTCCGCGACCTGAGCCTCGTCGAGCCGGACTTCGTCGTGAACACCGGCGACAACCTCGGGCACGCCACGGCCAACGCCGCGGTGGAGTACGCGCTCGAGCCCTTCCGCGGTGTCCCCGGGGCGTTCGCGTACGGCTCGAACGACTTCTACGCACCGACGCCGCGCAACCCGTTCAAGTACTTCACCGGTCCGAGCGCCCACCACCACGGCAGCCGGCCGGTCGAACTCGACATCGATCGTCAGACGGCGTTCTTCGAGTCGCTCGGGTGGCTCGACGTGAACGACCACGCGCACGCCGTCGAACTGCGTGGTTCGCGGTTCGAGCTGTTCGGCACCTCCGACGCGCACCGCGACTGGGATCGGCTCGACCTGCTGCCGACGAACGTCGACGAGATGCGCGGGGACGTGCCCTGGTCCGAGGACGAGGACGGCCCCTCCCCCGTGGCCATCGGCATCACCCACGCGCCGTACCGCCGGGTGCTGGACGCGTTCGTCACCCAGGGCGCCGACGTGATCTTCGCGGGCCACACCCACGGCGGGCAGGTGCAGGTGCCGGGCGTCGGCGCGCTCGTCACCAACTCCGACCTCCCCCGCCGGTACGTCAGCGGACTGCACAAGTGGCAGCACCGTGGGCACTGGTCGTGGCTCGAGGTCTCCGCCGGCATCGGGACGTCGATCTACGCGCCCGTCCGGTTCGCGTGCCGTCCGGAAGCCGTGGTCGTCACCCTCACCGCCCGCACCGACTGAGGACGACGCGCCCGGGAGTTCGCCGGATGGTCACGACCACCCCCGATCATCGGATAGACTTCTCGGGTTGCTCCGGTACGGAGTGACCACACCACGGGGTGTGGCGCAGCTTGGTAGCGCGCCTCGTTCGGGACGAGGAGGTCGCAGGTTCAAATCCTGTCACCCCGACACTGTGTTGAGACAGTACGAAGAAGGCCCTGGTTCTCCGGAACCAGGGCCTTCTGCTTTGCTGCTGCAGTCCCACCCAGGCATGCCCGTCGACGTCGTGTCCGGTCCTCGTTCGGGTAGCGTGGTCGTGCCATGCAGTACTCGACGGACCAGCTCGCCGCCGTGGTCGACCAGCTCGGGGCACAGTTCCCGGAGCTGGCCGAGGACCCGGTGATGGCCGAGAGTCTCGCGGACAACGTGACGTCGATGATCGGCGAGGCCCACGCCCGGTACGCCGTCGGCGCCGGTTCCGGCATCGTGAGCGACGCGTTCCTCGACCCCGAGCACCTCGCCACGGGTGCCCTGCACGCCGAGCAGTCCCTGCACCCCGCCGGTGCGATGCTCGCGGCGGAGATGCTCTTCGACGCCTACCTGCCGGTGTTCGTCGAGGAGGTCGGGGCGGTCGAGACCCCCGATGTCCTCCGCGCCGCCCGCGCGCTCCACGCCGGGATCTGGAACCGGTTCCCCGCCGGGGCCATCGCCTACACCGAGGCGCTCCGTCAGCGCGCCAGCAGCGCGCACATGGACTCACGGGCGCAGATTGCCCGGGACCTCCACGACCGGATCGCGCACTCGATCCTCGCCGGCGTGCAGCGCGTCGACCTCGCCCTGCTCGCGGAGACGGCACCCGACACCGCAGCAGACGCCACCGCAGCCCCCGGCTCCGCGGCAGACGCCACCGCAGCAGACGCCAGCGCAGCCACCGGCTCCGCGGCAGACACCACCGCAGCAGACGCCAGCGCAGCACATGGCACGGCAGCCCGCGGCGGCGGCGCGGACGCCGGCACGGCCGATCGGCACGCCCAGCTGGAGGACGCGGCGAAGCTCCTCCGCGGGGCCCTCGGCGAGCTGCAGGACCTCGCCGTGGCGCTGCGGGCCCGCGTGGGCGACGACCGGCTCGACGACGCACTGGCCCGCCACCTGACCGACCTGTTCCCGGAGGACGCGGCGGTCTCGATCACCTCCACAGGGACGCCGGTCCCGATGCCGAGCTGGAAGTCCGAGGAGGCCCTGACGATCCTGCTCGAGGCACTGACGAACTGGCGCAAGCACGCCCCGGACTCAACCGCCACCGTCACGTTCGCCTGGTCGCCGCGTACCCTCACGGTCACCGTCTCGGACGACGGACCGGGCTTCGACGACACCGAGGAGCGCAGGGGACGGCTCGGGCGTCGGACGATGCTCGAGCGCGCCGCGGTCATCGGCGCCCGGTGCACCGTCACGAGCCGCCCCGGCGCGGGGACCACCGTCGAGCTCTCCGTCCCGATCGGTGCCCTGTGACGGCGACCGACGTGGTGCACGTCGCGCTCGTCGACGACCACCACCTCTTCCGCGAGGGACTCGCCGCGATCCTCGGCGCCCGCCCGCAGATCCGGGTCGTGATGCACGGCGCGCGACCGTCCGACGTCCTCGACTCGGCGGAGGCCGCCGCGGTCGACGTGCTCCTGCTCGACGTCGAACTCGACGGCCCACCGGCACGCACCACGATCGCCTCGCTGCGCCGGACGCGTCCGGACATCGCGATCGTGGTGCTGACGATGCACCGTGACGCGGTCCTCCGCCGCACGCTCCTCGCGGCCGGGGCCGCCGACTTCGTGACCAAGACGACCCCGAGCGGCGAACTGGTCGATCGGATCGTCCGCGCGGCGGCCGGACGGTCCTCGGCACGGCCGACCCCTCCCACCGACCCGCTGCTGAGCGACCGTGAGCTCGAGGTCCTCCGGCTCGTCATGCGCGCGCACACGAACGCCGAGATCGCGGCGGACCTCGGCATCGCCGTCGGCACGGTCAAGCGACACGTCTACAACGTCTTCCGGAAGCTCGAGGTCGGTTCCCGCGTCGCCGCGATCACGGCCGCGCGACGCCTCGGCGTGGTCGACTGAGCAGCGTCCGACCGGCGCAGAGCCCTCGCGGGACGACGCGTGGCGGTGCCGACCGCGCTAGGCCGACGTGACCGCCGGCTCCCCCGCTGCCACGAGTCGGCCCTCCGCGTGCAGCCGGGCCACGACCTCGAGCGCCTGGTGCCGGTACCGCGCCTGCGCGGCACCCGGAGCGACGATCACGCCGTTCGCCCCGGTCGAGGCGACGAGGGCGTTGATCTTCGCCGCGACCTCGTCGGCGGAGCCGTACGCCTGTCGCTCGGTCCGCGCCTGGATGAACCGACGCTCGAGGTCGGAGAACTCGTACGCGCGTGCCTCCTCCATCGACACCGGCTCGGGCTTCGCGCCCTGCCGCATGCGGATGAACGAGATCATGCCCGGCGCACTCTGCTCCTCGATCACGGCCGGGTCCTCGTCGGTGACGACCTGCACGCCGATCAGGGCGTTCGGCTCCGAGCGGAAGCGCGAGGGCCGGAACGCGTCCCGGTACAGCGCGAGCGCTGCCTCGGTGTTGTCCGACGCGAAGTGGTGTGCGAAGGCGAACGAGACACCCAGGGCCCCCGCGACCTGCGCGCTGTACCCGGAGGACCCGAGCAGCCAGAACTCCGGCACGTCGCCGTAGCCCGGCACCGCCCGGATGCGGGACAGCGGGTTCGACTCGTCCATGCCGGTGAAGAAGCCGATGAGGTCGGCCAGACGCTCCGGGAAGTCGTCCACGTCGAGCCGGTCGGTGCGGCGCAGGGCCATCGCCGTCGCGCCGTCGGTCCCCGGGGCACGCCCGAGGCCGAGGTCGACCCGGTCGCCGTACAGCGCCCGGAGCGTGCCGAACTGCTCGGCGACGACGAGGGGCGCGTGGTTCGGCAGCATCACGCCGCCGGAGCCGATCCGGATCGTGGAGGTCGCGGCCCCCACGGCGCTCAGCAGCACCGCCGGCGCGGACGACGTGATGCCCGGCATGCCGTGGTGCTCGGCGACCCAGAAGCGCTCGTAGCCGAGCTGCTCGGCGCGCACCGCCATGTCGATGGAGCCCTGCAGGGCTTCGGTGTTGGACTGGCCGTACTCGCGGGTCGCCAGGTCGAGGACGGACAGGTGCACGGATGCGTCGCTCATGCAGTCGCCAACGTCGGCGGCGCGACGCGCATTCCGCACCACGTGCGGGTCTGGAGGCGCGGTGCGGGCCCGCACCGCGCCTCCAGGCCGCCGGACGGCCCGGTCCACGGCACGCGACCCGCCCGCGCGGACGGACCCGTCAGGCGCCGTCCAGGCGCCCACCGGACTCGGTCAGGTAGCAGTTGGCGCACAGGGACTCGTAGGTGACGTCGACGCCGTCGATCGCGACCTGCGACCCGTCGAAGACGAAGCGTCCGTCGACCTTGCGCGCGTTGAAGACCGCCTTGCGGCCGCAGCGGCAGATGGTCTTCAGTTCCTCGAGGGAGTGCGCCACCTCGAGCAGGCGAGCGCTGCCGGGGAACGCCTCGGTGCGGAAGTCGGTGCGGATGCCGTAGGTGATGACGGGCACCTCGTCGAGGACGGCGATGCGCAGCAGGTCGTCGACCTGGCGGGGCGTGAGGAACTGCGCCTCGTCGACGAGCACGCAGCTGACCGGCCGGACCATGCCGTCGAGCCGGGCGGACTCGGGATCGGTCGCACCGGCCTCGGTGACGGCCCGTCGGACGTCCGCCTCCGGCGAGAACACGATGTCGACCGTCCGGGTCACCCCGAGGCGCGACACGATCTCACGATCGCCCTTGGTGTCGACGGACGGCTTCGCGAGCAGCACCCGGTGACCGCGTTCCTCGTAGTTGTACGCCGCCTGCAGGAGCCCCGTGCTCTTGCCGCTGTTCATGGCGCCGTACCGGAAGTAGAGCTTCGCCACTACGCGAGGAACCCGTCCTCGGCCGCCCGACGGATGAGGTCGGACTTCTTCGACGCGGGCCGACCGACCTTGCTGTACTTCTCACGCACGCGACGCAGGTACGTCTTCGCGGTCTCGTACTGCACGTTCATCTGCGCGGCGACCTCGTTCGTCGAGTAGCCCGACACGTACAGGCGCAGGGCTTCCTCTTCGCCGTGGCTGAGCTTCGGCCGCTGGTGCGCGTTCGCACCGGTGGGCAGTGGACGCCAGTCGCGCTGCGGCGGGGTGTCGCGGGCGACGCCCATGATCTCGCGTGCGACGTCCATGACCTCGCGCATCGGCAGCGACTTCGACAGGAAGGCCGCGGCGCCCGCGGCGAGCGCACGATCGCGGGACTCACGGCTGTCGACGCTGGACAGGACGATGACCTTCGCGCCGGCGGCACGGCAGGTGCGCACGCGGGCCTCGATCGAGACGGGCTCCTTGAGCTGGAAGTCCAGGAACACCAGGTCCGTCGGGAAGTTCTCGCTGTGCACCATCTCGAGCCACGTGTGGGCCGTCAGCGCGAGGTCGAAGTCGAACGCGTTCACCGCGATCCAGCTCGACAGGCTGTCCAACAGCACCTCGTGGTCGTCGAGGATCGCCAGCCGCACGCGTCGTGTCCCCGGGTTCGGCAGGGCGGGCGTGCCCTCCGTGATCCGGCTCGGGTCAGTGCTGGTCATACGAGAACCTTAGTGCGAGGGCGGAGGGTCGGACCGCGACGTCCAGATCGGGGAACGTCACGCGGAGGACCGCGAAGTAGGGGTCGAAGGTGCGGTGGATGCCGACGTCCGAATCGTCGACGGCGAGGTCGATGGCGACGGACACGGTGCCCGCCGTCGGCCGGTGCGTGGTGCCCGTCGGTGGGCCCTCGCCGCGGGGCCCGGCAGCGTCCGGACCGGCGTCGTCCGACCCCGTGCGCCGGATCGTCGCCCGGAAGCCCGCCGGGTCGACCGTGGCCGCACGCAGCGCGGCTCGCAGGAACGTCCGGACGACGGTGCGCTGGTCGGCGTCGAGGGTCGCGATGAGTCCGTCCGGGTCGTCGACGACGGCATCCGGGCCGCCCTCGGACCGGACGGCCTGCTCGAACCAGGTGCGGTCCGCGTCGGCGACCATCGCACGACGGATGCCGTCGGCGATCGCCCGGGCTTGGGCGCGGTCGGCATCGGTGATGACCGCCTTCGTGCGGAGCTCGGCGAAGAAGGGGGCGACGTCCCGCGTGAGGATCGTCGTGCGGTCCTGCTGCACGCTGGCGTCGATGCCGTCGCGCTCCGCACGCTCGACCGAGTACGAGCCGGCGCGGATCTGCACCCGCTCGGCGAGCCCCGCGAACGTCCACGCGAACGCGACCGAGGCGGCGGTGAGCACGAGCGTCGGCGCCGCAGCCAGGAACGCGGCGACGCCGGTCGGCACCTCGGCGGGGAACACGGACGCGGCGACGCCCCACGAGGCACCGGTCACGACCGCGAGCACGAGCCCGCCGACGGCCAGGTCCGACCACGGCCGGTACGGCGCCGTCATCACGATCCCGGTCGCGCAGAGCAGGGACATGAAGTCGTTCAGGGCGTTCCGGTCCGGACCCCACTGCGCGGCGATGCTCGTGACCGTCGCCGCCGCGAGGAGCAGCACGTGCACCGCGAACGCCCACCGTGGGAAGGGTGCGCGGAACGGACTCGACGCGACGAACACCACGGTGCCGGAGGCCGCGAGCAGCAGCACGGTGAGGGCGCTCAGCGTGGGACTGCCGACGACGTCACGGTCGAAGACGGAGGCGAGCAGCGCCCAGAGCACACCCGAGGCGCCGAGGACGATCGCCAGCGGACGGGACCCCATGGCGCCGAGCGGGTCGTACTGCTGCGCGGTGCGGGCGGTGTCCCGCTCCGGTGCCGGGCGCGTCATCGGGTCACCTCGGTGCCGGCGTTCGGCGTCACCGGGGTCGTCCCCGTGACGACCCCGTAGGGCACCGACATCATCACGCTCGTGCCCGAGCCCGGCGACGACCACACCTGCACGTCGCCGCCGACGCGACCGATGCGCTCGCGGACGGAGCCCCGCAGACCCATCCGGTCCGGGCTGGTGGCGGACTCGTCGAAGCCACGCCCGTCGTCGACGACCATCAGCGTGCACGCGACGCCGTCGTCGAACACGCTCACCTCGGCCGCGTCGGTGCCGGCGTGCTTCCGGACGTTCGCCAGGCACTGTCCGACCGCACGGAGCACCGCGGTCATCGCGGCCTGTTCGAGGCGCACGAGCGCTGCCGGATCGCCGGTCACCGTCACGTCGAGCCCGAGCGCACGGTGCTCGTCGATCATCTGCTCGAACGCCCGGACCGCGGCGCCCGGTTCGGGACGGGCCGGGCGTGCGCTCGGGGCGAGCCACTCCTTGCCGGTGAGCATCGCGACGTCCGCCTCGACCGTGCGGGCGAGGTTCGGGTCCATCGGACCGTCCGGCGCCAGGGCGATGGCGCCGAGGTGGTTGAGGACCGTGTCGTGCAGGATGGCCGACGCCTCGGCCTCGACCCCGGCGCGGTACGCCGAGACGTGCTCCTCGCGCGCGGAGCGGAGGAGCTCGGGCTGCACGCGTCGGGACCGGCCGGTGTTCCGGCTCGTGACGAGCACGAGGGCGATGACGAACGCGAGGGTCACCCACGCAAGCACGAGGGGGTGTGCCGGACCGCCCGCCTGCGCGACCGCGATCGACGTCGCGACCCGACCGACCACGAACCCGGCGATCGACCACAGGGCCACCCGACCCGCGACCGCGCCGGCACCGCCGACGAGCACGAGCGGGATGATCGCCAGGGACAGCAGGTACGAGGCGACCCACCCCGTGGGGACCTCCCGCTGCACGACGACGGCGAACCACCACGCGCACACCCCGCCGACCGCGAGGAAGGCGATCGCCGAGCGCCAGGTGCCGAACTGCACGTGGACGGCGATCATGCCGAGCATCGGGACCAGGGCCAGGACGGCGCTGACCACCCGGACGTCCGGCTCGGCCAGCCGGTAGAGCACCAGGGCGATCGCCGCGGCGGCGAGCGAGCCGACGGCGGCGGCGTGGAAGGCGCGCACGGTCGACCACGCGTTGACTCGCGGAGCGAGGTGCGTGGGGATGCCGAGCACGGGTGGGGGTCCTTCCGGACGAGGGGAACGCCGCCCACGATCCAACCACCGTTGGCGCGATCGTGTACCCCGATTGTCGGAGCGATCGGCGACCCGCTCGATGATACCGGCACACGGAGGTTCCCGGTGTCCCCCGAACGCGGAAGCGCGCCGCCGCTACCCGACCCGGTCAGAAGAGCGTCGGCAGCGCCGGTTCCACCCGTGGTGCGAGGCGCTGGTCGAAGCCCGGGTCCGCGCGCTTCAACGGTGAGGTGGTCGGCCGGGACTGCTCCTCGAACGGCGACGGTCCGGAGACCGCGCCCACCGTCGTCGTGGGCGCTGCCCCCGGGCCTGCGCCCGCCGGCGCCGCGAGCCCTGCCCCCGGGACTGCGCCCGCCGGCGTCGTGGGTGCTGCGCCCGCGTTGACCAGCCGGTTCGAGAACCCCATCGAGCCGGTCGTCGGGTCGACCGTGCCGAGCCCCATGCCGTGCGCCCGCAGGATCGGCCTCACCCGGTCGGCCAGCCAGCGTCGGTAGTCCTTCGGCGCGTACGTGTTGTCGAGGTACATGGAGCGGTAGCGCTCCACGAGGTCCGGCCGGGTGCGCTGCAGCCACGCGGACCACCACGGCTTCACCCCTGGGCGCAGGTGGAGCGCCGAGTACATGACGCTCGACGCGCCGGCCGCCGCTGCTCGACCGATCGCGTCGTCGAGGTGCGCACGGGTGTCGGTGATGTACGGCAGCACCGGCATGAGGAACACCGAGCACGTCAGGCCGGCGTCGCGGATCGCCCGGACCGTCGCCAGACGCGCGGCCGTCGTCGGCGTGCCGGGCTCGACCTGCTGCTGGAGTTCGTCGTCGTACACCGCGATCGACATCGCGAGGTCGACCGGCACCGAGCGTGCGGCCTCGACGAGCAGCGGGACGTCCCGCCGCAGCAGGGTGCCCTTCGTCAGGATGCTGAAGGGTGTGCCGGACTCGGCGAGGGCGCGGATCACGCCCGGCATCAGGCGGTACTTGCCCTCGGCGCGCTGGTACGGGTCGGTGTTGGTGCCGAGCGCGACGGGGTGGCGGTCCCAGCTGGGCTTCCGCAGCTCACGCCGGAGGACGTCGGCCACGTTCGTCTTCACGACGATCTGCTGGTCGAAGTCCGCTCCCCCGTCGAACTCGAGGTAGGTGTGCGTCGGGCGGGCGAAGCAGTACACGCAGGCGTGGCTGCACCCGCGGTAGGGGTTGATCGTCCAGCCGTACGTGCCGCTGCCGTCCGCCGCGGGGACGCGGTTGAGTGCGCTCTTGGCGAGCACCTCGTGGAAGGTGACACCGGCGAACTCCGGCGTGGTCACACTCCGGACGAGCCCACTGTTCGACTCGAGCCCGGGGAGCGCATCGCTCCGCGTGGCATCGATCGCCTGACCACTCCACCGCATGCCGCTATTCGAACACATGTTCGAACGACCCGCAAGCCGGTGGACGTCAGTGGTGGAGTCCGAGCACCCTCGCCGTGCGCTCGAGCGTCGCGTCGGCGAGCTCCGGGTCGGATCCGAGGTCCTGCCCGTAGGTCGGCACCATCACGCGCACCGCGGCTTCCCAGCGGTCCCAGCGGTCGGGGAAGCACTTCCGGAGCATGCCAAGCATGATCGGCACGGCCGTGGAGGCGCCCGGGCTCGCGCCGAGCAGCCCAGCGATCGAGCCGTCGGCCGAGGTGATCACCTCGGTGCCGAACTGCAGCACCCCGCCCTTGTCCTTGTCCGGCTTGATGACCTGCACGCGCTGCCCGGCGGTGATCCGGTGCCAGTTCTCCGGCTCGGCGCTCGGCATGAAGTCGCGGAGGGCGTCGAACTTCGTCTGCTTCGAGGCGAGCAGCTGCCCGACGAGGTACCGGACGAGGTCGAAGTTCGAGAAGGCCACGCTCAGCATCGGCCGCAGGTTGTGCGGACGGATCGACTTCACCAGGTCGAACAGCGAGCCCTGCTTGAGGAACTTCGGGCTGAACCCGGCGTACGGCCCGAACATGAGCGAGGAGTTGCCGTCCACGATCCGGGTGTCGAGGTGCGGCACCGACATCGGCGGGGCACCGACGCTGGCCTTGCCGTAGACCTTCGCCGCGTGCTTCTGCACGACCTCGGGGTCGTCCGTGCGGAGGAACTCGCCGGACACGGGGAACCCGCCGTAGCCACGGATCTCGGGGATGCCGGACTTCTGCAGCAGGTGGAGGGCGCCGCCACCGGCTCCGACGAAGACGAACTTCGCCGCGATCCGCTGCGTCGACCGACCGATCTCGTTGCGGACGTCGAGCACCCAGCCCTCGCTGACCGTCGAACGGGTCAGCTTCGTGACCTGGTGCGAGGGCTCGAACTCGACGCCGTCGATCTCGAGCTGGTCGAAGAGCTGGCGGGTGAGCGAACCGAAGTCGACGTCGGACCCGGCGGCCGAGTACGTCGCCGCGATCGGCTGGTCCTTCTTGCGACCGGGGATGAGCGCCGGTGCCCACTGCCGGATCTGCTGCGGGTCGTCGGAGAACTCGAGCCCGGCGAAGAGCGGGTGGTCCTTCATCGCCTCGTACCGCTTGCGCATGTACTCGACGTTGTCGGCGCCCCAGACGAACGAGATGTGCGGCGTGGGGTTGATGAAGTTCGACGGTTCCGGCAGGTCACCGGTCTCGACGAGGTGCGCCCAGAACTGGCGCGAGACCTGGAACTGCTCGTTGACGGTCACGGCCTTGCTGATGTCGACGCGACCGTCGGCGAGTTCGGGCGTGTAGTTCAGCTCGCAGAGCGCGGAGTGCCCCGTCCCGGCGTTGTTCCACGGGTTCGAGCTCTCCTGCGCGACGGTGCCGAGGCGCTCGTAGACGCGGATCCGCCAGGTGGGTTCGAGCCGGTGGATGATCGCGCCGAGGGTGGCGCTCATGATCCCTCCCCCGACCAGGACGACGTCGATGGGGTCCACCTGCTTCACTGCCACCAGACGATCCTACCGGCGTCGGCTGACAAGCCGAGCCGAGAACGCCGGGAGGCGCGGTGCCGGTCCGGCACCGCGCCTCCTGGATCGCGTCGGGTTACGCGGCGACCGTGCGGCGCGCGACGATCGTCTCGGCGATCTGCACCGCGTTCAGCGCGGCGCCCTTGCGCAGGTTGTCGTTGCTGACGAAGAGCGCGAGCCCGTGGCCCTCGGGGGCGGACTGGTCCGCACGGATGCGACCGACGAAGGACGGGTCCTGTCCGGCGGCCTGCAACGGCGTCGGCACCTCGGCGAGCTCGACACCCGGTGCGGCGGCGAGGAGCTCCGTCGCGCGCTCCGGCGACAGCGGCCGGTCGAACTCGGCGTTGACCGAGATGGAGTGCCCGGTGAAGACCGGCACGCGCACGCAGGTCCCCGCGACGAGGAGGTCCGGGAGCTCGAGGATCTTGCGGCTCTCGTTGCGGAGCTTCTTCTCCTCGTCGGTCTCACCCAGCCCGTCGTCGACGATGCTGCCCGCGAGCGGGACGACGTCGAAGGCGATCGGGCGGACGTACTTGACCGGCTCGGGGAACGTCACGGCGGATCCGTCGTGCGTGAGCGCGGCGGTGTCCTGTTCGAGGGCCGCACGCGCCTGGCCGAGCAGCTCCTCGACGCCGGCGAGCCCGGAGCCCGAGACCGCCTGGTAGGTGGTGGCCACGAGGCGGCGCAGACCGGCCTCGGTGTCGAGCACCTTGAGGACCGGCATGATCGCCATCGTCGTGCAGTTCGGGTTCGCGATGATGCCCTTCGGCGCGTCGTCGATGGCGTGCGGGTTCACCTCGCTCACGACGAGCGGGACGTCCGGGTCCATGCGCCAGGCGCTGGAGTTGTCGACGACGAGCGCACCCGCGGCGGCGAACTTCGGCGCGAGGGCACGCGAGGCGGTCGCACCGGCCGAGAACAGCGCGATGTCGATGCCCGACGGGTCGGCGGTCTCGGAGTCCTCGACGACGATCTCGCCCCCGCGGAAGGGCACGGTGGTGCCGGCGGACCGGGCGCTCGCGAAGAACCGGACCTGGTCGGCCGGGAACGCGCGCTCCTCGAGCAGACGGCGCATCACGGCGCCGACCTGGCCGGTGGCGCCGACGACGGCGACGGTGAGGGTGCTCATGCGGTGCTCCTGACGGGTCAGCGGCCGGTGCCGGCGTAGACGACGGCCTCGGAGTCGGCGTCGAGGCCGAACGCGTTGTGCACCACGCGCATCGCCTCGTTGAGGGTGTCGGCTCGGGTCACGACCGAGATGCGGATCTCCGAGGTGGAGATCATCTCGATGTTGATCGACGCCTCGTGCAGGGCACGGAACAGCGCGGCCGAGACGCCCGCGTTCGTGCGCATGCCCGCACCGACCAGGGCGAGCTTGCCGATCTGGTCGTCGTACTGGATGCCCTCGAAGCCGATGTCGGACTTCTCCACGCCCAGGGCGGTCAGGACGCTCTGGCCCTGGTCCTTCGGGAGCGTGAACGAGATGTCGGTGCGGCCGTTCGACGCCGACACGTTCTGCACGATCATGTCGATGTTCGCGCCGGCACGGGCGACGATCGTGAAGATCTCGGCGGCCTTGCCCGGGGTGTCGGGCACGCCGACCACGGTGATCTTGCCCTCGGAGAGGTCTCCGGCGATGCCGGTGATGATCGGTTCTTCCACGGTTTCCCCCTCTGCAGGGTTGTAGACGATGGTTCCCTCGGCGTTGCTGAAGGAGGAGCGGACGTGCAGGGTGACGCCGTGCCGACGGGCGTACTCGACGGCACGGATGTAGAGGACCTTGGCGCCGGACGCCGCGAGCTCGAGCATCTCCTCGCTGGTGATGCGGTCGACCTTCTTGGCCTTGGACACCACGCGGGGATCGGCGGTGAAGATGCCGTCGACGTCGGTGTAGATCTCGCAGATGTCGGCCTCGAGCGCCGCCGCGAGGGCGACCGCCGTCGTGTCGGAGCCGCCGCGGCCCAGCGTCGTGATCTCGCCCGTCGTGCGGTTGAAGCCCTGGAACCCCGCGACGATCGCGACGTGCCCGGCGTCGAGCGCCTCGCGCACGCGCTTCGGGGTGACGTCGACGATGCGCGCCTTGCCGTGCTGGGCGTCCGTGAGCATGCCCGCCTGGCTGCCCGTGTACGAGGACGCTTCGACACCGAGGCTCTTGATCGCCATCGCCAGGAGCGCCATCGAGATGCGCTCCCCCGCGGTGAGGAGCATGTCGAGCTCACGGCCGGCGGGGATGGGCGTCACGGAGTGCGCGAGGTCGACGAGCTCGTCGGTCGTGTCGCCCATCGCGGAGACGGCCACGACGACGTCGTTGCCGGCCTTCTTCGTCTGGACGATCCGCTTCGCCACGCGCTTGATGCTCTCGGCGTCCGCGACGGACGATCCACCGAACTTCTGCACGATCAAGGCCACTGGTTGGTACTCCCGGGGACGACGGTTCCGCGACTGTCACGCGGTCTCATGATGGTAGTCGGTGTTTCGAGGATGTTGCGTCGGAGCCGGTGCAGACGCAACGATCCTGCGCGCCCGTCCGGCCCGGTCGGTCAGCCGCCGACGACCCGACGGCCCTCGAACGCGCGGCCGAGGGTGACCTCGTCGGCGTACTCGAGGTCGCCGCCGACCGGCAGACCGGACGCGAGCCGCGTCGTGCGGATGCCCATCGGCACGAGCAACCGGCTGAGGTACGTCGCCGTGGCCTCGCCCTCGAGGTTGGGGTCGGTGGCGATGATGACCTCGTCGACGGTGCCGTCCGCGAGCCGCGTCATGAGCTGCTGGATCCGCAGGTCGTCCGGGCCGATGCCGTCGATCGGGCTGATCGCGCCGCCGAGCACGTGGTACAGCCCACGGAACTCGCGGGTGCGCTCGATCGCGGCGACGTCCTTCGCCTCTTCCACGACGCAGATGACGGCCGGGGACCGACGCGGGTCGCGGCAGATGCTGCACTGCACGTTCTCGGTGACGTTGCCGCAGATCTCGCAGAAGCGGACCCGCTCCTTGACGTCCGCCAGCAGCTCGGAGAGCCGGCTCGGGTCGAACGACTCGGTCTGGAGGATGTGGAACGCGATGCGCTGCGCCGACTTCGGCCCGATGCCGGGGAGGCGACCGAACTCGTCGATGAGGTCCTGCACGATGCCGTCGTACATCAGGCGCCTTCCTCGTGGAGGGAGGTCTCCTCGATGAACTGAGCGTTCAGGATCTCACGGACGACGGCCTCGCCGTAGCGACCCGCGACGGGCGTCCGCCGGACCTGGGGTGCCGGTGCGGCTGGGCGCTGCGGCGCCGACTGGCGCGGCGCGCTCTGCTGCGGAGCGCTCTGCTGCGGAGCGCTCTGCGGGGCCGGCGGCGCATCGGGGTAGGGCTCGCCGTCGCCGTACGGGTCGTCGTCGAGCGGGTAGTCGTCCACCGGGACGTCCGGGGCGCCGACCGGGCCGCCCGCGGGAGGCGCGGTGTCCGATGCCGCGGCAGCCTGCCCAGCCACGTCCGGCGTCGCCGGCGCCTGGGGTGCCGCGCCCTGAGTCGCGGCGTTCGGCTGTGCGGCGTCGTGCTGTGCGGCGCGCTGCTGTGGGGCGGCACCGAGCGCGGACGCCGGGCGGAGCTGTGCCGCGAGGGCAGCGTCCGCGCGCGGGTCGGACACGGTCTGCACGGGGGCGACCGGCTCGCCGGTGTCGGTCGTGCCGAACGGCGCCGACCACGAGGGCTCGCCACCCGCGGTCGGGTCGGCAGCGGGGATGGTCGCGACGGCCCACTCGGTGACCGGCGCGCCGGACGGCTCCGGGGACGCGGCGGGACGGGACTGCGTCGGGCGCGGATCGGCGTCTCGCGGCGCCTCGGCCGCAATGGGAGCCCGGGTCTGACCCTGGGCCTGCGCCGGTCGCGCGGTGGCTGCGTCCGGACGAGCCGAGGTCGGTTCCGGGCTGGTCGACCGAGCGCCCTGCCGGGACGGCGCTGCGTCGGGTCGGGCCTCCGCAGCGTCGTGCGGCGCCGGCGCGGGCGTCGCGTCCGGGCCGCCGGGCGCGGCGTCCTGGCGATCGGCACCGGACCGTGCGACGGGTGCGATCGGTGCCGGGTCACCGCTCGGCGCAGCGCTGGACGTCGGCGCGGTGCTGGATTCCGGCGCGGGGCTGGACGGCGCAGGGCTCGATGTCGGCGCGGGGGTCGCGGTGGCTCCGGCGTCGGACACCGGACCGGCGGCCGGCGTCGTCCGCTGCCCGATGCCCTGCGGCGGCTGGGCTCCGGGCTGCTGCGGCGGACGCTGCTGGCCGGGGCCCCCCGGACCGCGTGCGACGAACTTCACGCGCAGGCCGAGCACGTCGACGATCGCGGCGCGGAGGAGCTCGCTGACGCTGGTGCTCGGGTCGGACATCTCCTTGAACGAGGCGACGTCCTGGTGACTCGGGAACGTGAGGGTGAGGACGTCGTCCCGCAGCGCCGTGACCTGCGCCGTGACGACGACGGACCATGCAGAACGCTTCTGGTGCTGGACGTGCTCGACGATCTGCGGCCAGGAGTCGCGGAGCTGCTGGAACCCGACGGCGCCGATGGGACGCACGGCCGGTTCGTCGCCGGCGACGGTGCCCTGACCGGTCGAGGACGCGTTCGCGGTCCCTGCGGCGGGGGTCGGGGTCACGCCAGCAGCCGGCGCGGGTGCGGGTTCGTCCACGGGCGCCTCGGGCGCACTCGGCACCGCGGCTGCCCACGAGGCGGTCGCGTCCCGAGCGGTGGCGCCGGGGTCGGCGGCAGGGGCCGCGTCACCGCGACGTACCGGGGGAGCGTCAGGGC
>NZ_JBFPFM010000044.1:0-24517 GCF_047977705.1 Curtobacterium sp. LFS084 | reverse complement strand
GGGGGCGGGCCCGGCCCCCCCGGGGGGGGGGGGGCTGGGCCTTCCCATCGCCCCCGGGGGGGCCCCGCCCCCCCCCGCCGGGGGGGGGGGCCGGCCCCGCCGGCCCCCCCCCCCTCCCGTCCGTCCGTCGTGGCCGGCTAGAGCACCGGGGTCGCCGCCTCGTAGGTGAGCGGTCCGTCGACGCGCGCGACCTCGTGCCATGCACCGTCGGCGAGCGACGCCTCGGCCGCTTCCACGATCGACGCGGCCGCCAGGCCGTCGGCGACCGACGGCGCGAGCTGCTCCCCGCGCCGGACGCTCGCGATGAACTGCGCCGCCTCGACGGTCTTCAGGTCGTCGTAGCCCATCGCGGTGCCGGCGCCCGGTTGGAAGCGGGCGAACTCGCCGTCACCCGGGGCCACGAAGTGGGTGGCGTACCCGTCGACCTCCTGCCCGTCGAGGAACACCTCGAGCTCGTTGAGGCGCTGGAAGTCCCACCGGATCGAGCCCCTCGTGCCGTAGACCTCGAGCGTGTACTCGGCGTGCGGCCCGCGCATCACCCGGCTGGAGTCCATCGTGCCGACGGCACCGTCCTCGAAGCGGAAGAGCAACGCCGCGTAGTCCTCGTTCTCGACGGGCTTCCGCTCCCCCGTCGCGGCGGCACTGCGGTCGACGATGCCGGCGCCGGGGAGCGGGCGGTCGGCGATGAAGGTCTCCGCGAGCGCCGTCACGGACGCGATCCGGCCGACGACGTACTGCGCCAGGTCGAGGCCGTGCGAGAGCAGGTCGCCGAGGACGCCCGACCCGGCACGCTCCCGTTCGAAGCGCCAGGTCAGCGGCGCCGCGGGATCGGCCGAGTAGTCGGCGAGGAGCGATCCGCGCATGTTCGTGATCCGACCGAGCCGACCGGTGCGCACCAGCTCCCTGGCGCGTTGGACGGCGGGGGCGTGCCGGTAGTTGAAGCCGACACTCGTGACGACGCCGGCGCGCTGGACGGCCTCGTGGATCGCGCGGGAGTCGCTGGCGTACCGCCCCATCGGCTTCTCGGTCCAGAACGGCTTGCCCGCCTCGGCGGCGGCGACCGCCATCTCGCGGTGCAGGAAGTTCGGCGAGCAGATCGACACGACGTCGACCTCGGGGTCGGCGAGGACGTCGTGGAAGTCGGCGACGGCGCGGTCGTAGCCGAGCCGCGACGTGGCCTGGTCGCGGGCGGCCTCCATCGGGTCGGCCGCGACGACGAGCCGGGGGTGGACGCCGAGCTCCGGGAAGTGGTCGGGCAGGGCCCGGTAGGCGCGGGAGTGCAGGCGCCCCATCCAGCCGACCGAGATGAGGCCGACCCCGATGGTGGCGGGCGCGGGCGCAGCCCCGGGTGCGGGTACGGGCTCGGGCCCGGGGCCGGGTGCGGGTACGGGCTCGGGCCCGGGCCCGGGTGCGGGTGGAGTCGCGGTCATGCTGCCGGCACGATGATGTCGCGTACCAGGGCGTCGAGCTTCGCGTCGGCGTCGAGGAACTGCCGCAGCGTGGTGACCGTCGCCCCGAAGCGGTCGAACTCGTCGATCGTCATGCCGTCGACGTCGTAGCCACGCGCGAACTCCGGCGTGGCCGCACGGAGCGCCGCGATGACCGCTGCCGGGACCTCGTCGTGGATCGCGTCCGGTCGCCACGGGAAGGCGTTGTCGTTGATGTCCTTGGACCACTGGAACGGCGGCGACACGACGAGGTCACCACCCTGGAACTCCGACCACTGCAGCGGGTTCCGGAAGGCGGCGACGAGGACCCGCGACCGGAAGCCACGCTCCTGGAAGACCCGGTAGGCGTGCTTCACCGCGGCGACGCCCGCCCACTCGAGGATGCCGGGGTCGACCATGACGTGCTCGCGCGCCACCACCGTCTTCAGCCAGTCGTCGAACCGGCCCGCCATCAGCGTGACGACGTGACCGAACTCCTGTTGCGGCAGCCCGTCGGCGGCGCGACGGTCGAGGGCGCGCTCGATCGCCTCGCCCACGGCCACCACCTGCGGCACCGTGAACGACACCGTGGCGTTGATCGAGACACCGCGGTACGCCGCCTCCTCGATCGCCGCGATGCCGACCTTCGTCGCCGGGATCTTCACGATGATGTTCGGCGCGAGCTGCGAGAACCGCACGGCCTGCTCGACGAGCGCGTCCTGGTCGCGGTGGAACCGCGGATCGGTCTGCATGCTCAGTCGACCGTTGCGGCCGCCGGACGCCTCGAACGCGGGCAGCAGCTGTGCGGCCGCCGCGATCGAGAGCTCCTCGACGGCCTTCCAGCCGATCCAGGACTCCCCCGCCGTCGGGTGCTCGGCGGCGATCTCGCGGATGCGGGGCACCCAGCGCTCGGGGTCCTGCTGGATGCACGTGTAGGCGATCACCGGGTTGCACGTGGCGCCCACCGCCCCGTACTCGTGGATCGCGGTGGCGAGCTCGCGGGGGTCCGCCGAGTCGTTCCACAGGGCGGTCGGGGTCTGTTCCGCGGCCTGCCGGGTGACGGGGCGGACGTCGACGTCGGAGGTCGCCGGGGTCGCCGGGGTCCCCGGGGTCGCCGGGGTCGCCGGCGTCGCCGGGGTCGCCGGGGTCGACAGCGTGTCGGTCATCGGGAGAGTCCCTTCGTGATCGTGTCGAGCTGGGAGCGCGAGACCTGGGCCGCGGGTTCGTCCGGCATCGGTCAGGCCGTCTCGTAGAACGCCGGCTTCCGGGTGGCGTACGCGACGTGTTCGAGGGCGCCGGACTGCTGGGCCCGCACCGCGACCTCGGCGACGACCGAGGCGGTGTAGCCGTCCCACGCGCTCGGACCGTCGATGCCACCCTGCTTGGCGGCGTCGACCCAGCGCTGCACCTCTTCGTCGTAGGCGGCGCCGAAGCGTTCCACGAACGACGGCGTGACGCCCTGGCCGGACACCCCCTGCGAGACGAGGGTCATCGAGGTCTCGCGGCCGATGTACGCGACACCGGACTCGAAGACCGCGTCGGTCGTCACCTGGTACCCGAACTGGGCGTTCACGTTGATCTCGACGATCGCCATGGTGCCGGACTCGGTCGTGAACAGGACGAACTGCGGCTCGGGCAGGTCGGCCGGGGCAAGGGAGCTCTTGCGCGGCTTCTTCACCTCGACGGCGACGATCGGCTCGCCCGTGATGAACGGGATGATGTCGATCTCGTGGATCACCGAGTCGTGGATGAGCATCGACTCGCTGAAGTTCGGCGGCGTGGTCGGGTTCCGGTGCGCGTGGTGCAGGGCGAGCAGTGCGCCGTTCGACCCCGACTCCCGCAGCGCCCGGAGCTCCTGGTACCCCTTGTCGAAGCGCCGCATGAAGCCGACTTGGATCATCGGACGGTCGGCCTTCGCCTGCTCGAGCTCGACGATGCGCAGGGAGTCCTCGGCGCTCGTCGTCAGCGGCTTCTCGCACAGGACGGCGAGGCCCCGCTCGACGGCGGGCACGAGGACGGGTTCGTGCAGGAACCCCGGGGTCGCGACGATGACCGCGTCGATCCCGGTGGCGTCGAGGGCGTCCTCGAACGACGCGGCGGTGATCGCACCGGGCGCCGTCGCCGCGGCGGCCGTGGCACGCGCGGTGTCGGGGTCGACGATCGCGACGACGTCCGCGCCGGCGATCGTGGAGGTGATCCGGCGGACGTGGTCGCTGCCCATCGCGCCGGCACCGACGACGGCGACGCGGAGGTTCTCGGTGGTGCTCATGCTGGTCTCCAGTGGTGGTCGGCGCGTCAGCGCGTCCGGGCGGCGGCGGTCGAGCCGAAGATGTGCTGGAACGTGCGCTCGGCGATCGGGCCGGGAGCGTCGACGGAACAGCCGTACATGTCCTGCTCGACGATCCCGAAGACGTCCGGGTTGATCGCCGCGACCGCCTCGATGATCGGGGCGAGCTCCGGGGTGCCGTGCGGCGGCTCGGTCATGATCCCCTGCGCCACCGCGGTGCCGAACGGCACGTCGTTCTTCAGCACGTCGAAGAGCAGGTCGGTGTCGACCTGCTTGAGGTGCAGGTAGCCGATCCGCTCGGGGTGCTCGGCGATCATCCTGAGGTTGTCGCCGCCGTAGTAGGCGAAGTGCCCGGTGTCGAGGCAGAGGTTCGTGTACGCCGGGTCCGTCTCGGACAGGAAGCGGACGGTCTCCCGGTAGGTGCCGATGTGGCTGTCGGCGTGGGTGTGGAACTGCTGGTGGACGCCGAACTCCTCGAGCAGCGCCTTGCCGAGCTGGTCGTGGCCCTTCCCCAACCGCTCCCACTGCTCGTCCGTCAGGGTCCGGGGTTCGAGCACCTGGTTCGTGGCGTCCGAGCGCCACAGGTCCGGGATCGTGACGAGGTGCTCCGCGCCGAGCTCGGACGCGAGCCCGGCGACCTTGACGGCCTGGTCCCAGGCGCGCTGGAACTGGTCCTCGCCCTTGTGGAAGCCGGTGAACACGGTGCCGGCCGAGAGCTGCAGCCCGCGGGACTCGAGCTCGTCGGACAGCTGCGACGGATCGGTCGGCAGGTACCCGTACGGGCCGAGCTCGATCCACTCGTAGCCGGCGGCCGCGGCCTCGTCGAGGAAGCGCTGCCACGGGACCTGGTTCGGGTCGTCCGCGAACCAGACGCCCCACGAGTCGGGGGCGGTGCCGATCCGGATGGCGTCGGTGGCGGTGGTGGTGTCGGTCATGACGTCGTCGTCCTTTGCGGAGGGGTCGGGTCGGAGGGGTGTTCAGCCGAGCAGGGGGCGCTGCGCCGTGACCTGCTGCTCGTACGCGGCGCGCGCGGCCTGCGTCGTGGGCAGGGTCGAGGTCTGGGCGACCGGCACGTCCCACCAGCCGTCGCCGTCGGGGGCGTAGACGAGCGGGTCGGAGTGGACGTGCACGAGCGTGGTGTGGTCGTTCGCCTTCGCCTGACGCACCGCGGCCCGGAGGTCGTCGATGGCGCTCGGCCCCGGCTGCACCTCGATGACGTCCACGCCGTAGGAGCGGGCGTTCGCGGCGAGGTCGACCGGCAGCACGTCGTCGTTCTCGAACGAGCCGGTCTCGTCGAGGTACCGGTACTTCGTGCCGTACCGCTCGGAGCCGACCGTCTCGGACAGGTGCCCGATGGACGCGAACCCGTTGTTCTGGATGAGGACCACGACGATCTTGATGCCCTCGGCGACCGCGGTGACGAGCTCGGTGTGGAGCATGAGGTAGCTGCCGTCACCGACCATCACGATCGCGTCGCGGTCCGGGGCGGCACGGCGCACCCCGATGCCGCCGGCGATCTCGTAGCCCATGCAGGAGAACGCGTACTCGACGTGGTACCCGAGCGCGTCCCGCACCCGCCAGAGCTTGTGCAGGTCGCCGGGCAGCGATCCGGCCGCCTGGATGACGACGTCCCGCGGGTCGGTCGCGGACTGCACCGCGCCGATGATCTCGGACTGCCCGGGCAGGGCGCGACCCGACGGTGCGAACGCGCGGTCGACGACGGCGTCCCACTCCTGCTTCCGCTCGGCGATCTCGGCCGCGTAGCCAGCGTCGACCGCGTACGACGAGTCGGACGTGAGCGACGTGGTCAAGGCGACCAGCGCCTCCCGGGCGTCCGCGATCAGCGGGAGCTGCGACCCGTGCTTGTAGGCGTCGAACGCGGCGACGTTGACGTTGACGAACGTGACGTCCGGGTTCTGGAACGCCGTCCGCGAGGCCGTCGTGAAGTCGCTGTACCGCGTACCGATCCCGATGACGACGTCGGCCTGTGCGGCGATCGCGTTCGCGGCAGCCGTGCCGGTCGCACCGATGCCGCCGAGGTACTGCGGGTGGTCCCAGACGAGCGACCCGCCGCCGGCCTGCGAGGTGCCGACCGGGATGCCGGTCGCCTCGACGAACGCGGCGAGCTCGCCCTCGGCGCCGGCGTAGAGCACGCCGCCGCCGGCCACGATCACCGGGCGCTTCGCGTTCCGGATCGCCTCGACCGCGCGCGCCAGCGGGCCGTGCTCCGGCAGCGGGCGGCGGATGTGCCACTCGCGCGGCTGCAGGAAGGCGACAGGGACGTCGAACTGCTCGGCCTGCACGTCCTCCGGCAACGCGATCGTGACGGCACCGGTCTCGGCCGGGTCCGTCAGCACCCGCATCGCCGCGAGGGCGATCGAGAACAGCTGTTCCGGCCGTTCGACGCGGTCGAAGTAGCGCGAGAGCGGACGGAACGCGTCGGTCACCTGCAACGAGGTGTCGTGCGGCAGCTCGATCTGCTGCAGGACCGGGTCGGTGGTCCGCGTGGCGAAGGTGTCCGACGGCAGCAGGAGCGCCGGCAGCCGGTTCGTCGTGGCGAGTGCCGCGGCGGTGAGCATGTTGGCGGCGCCCGGGCCGACCGAGGCCGTCGCCGCGAAGGTCGCACGACGGCGGTGCATCCGCGCGAAGCCGACGGCCTCGTGCACCATGGCCTGCTCGTTGCGGGCCTGGTGGTACGGCAGCAGGCCCGGCTGCTCGACGTGCAGCTGCTTGATGGCCTGGCCGACGCCGGCGACGTTGCCGTGCCCGAAGATGCCGAAGATCCCCGGGATCGTGCGTTCGCGGACGTCGCCGTCGACGGTCCACTGGTTCGCCAGGAACAGAACGAGCGCCTGGCCGACGGTCATCCGACGGGTCTCGGTCATCGGACGGGGTCCTTCCGGTAGGGCAGACGTGGGTCGAGCTGTTCGTGCTCCCACGTCTGGCGGACCCAGCCGTGTGCCGGGTCGTCGGTGATGTTCCAGACGCGCTCCGGGTCGGGCCCGGCCATCACGTTGAGGTAGTACATGTCGTAGCCGGGCGCCGCGACGGCCGGCCCGTGCCAGCCGAACGGCACCAGGGCGATGTCCCCGGTGCGGACCTGACGGAACTCGTCGATCGCCCGGTCGTCGGACGCGTACGTCCGGTGCAGCGCGAAGGGGGCGGCCTCCGGTGGGGCGGCGACCCCGCGGGACACCGCTGCCTCGTAGTAGTAGATCTCCTCGAGGTTCGACTCCTCGCCCCCGACGTGCGTGTCGTGCTTGTGCGGCGGGTACGACGACCAGTTGCCCGCGGGGGTGATCACCTCGCACACGATGAACCGCGCGGCGTCGAGTGCGGCGGGCGTCCCGAAGTTGTGCACCTGTCGACTCGACTGCCCGGCGCCGCGGAGCTCGACCGGGACGTCGTCGCGGGCGATGTACGCGCTCGGCCGGACGGTCTCGGTGGGCGCCTCGGCGACGGCGACCCGGCCCTCGCCGGTGATCGTCGCGGCGGTCCCGGAACCCAGGTAGAGGACGTCGGTCGGTCCCTCGAAGACGCTCGCGCGTCCGTCGAGGGGCTGCGTGGTGCCGTCGTACGCGACCGTGAAGCTGCCGGCGAGGGGAACGACGAGTCGTTCCACCGCGTCGGCCGGGAGGCGCAGCTCGCCCCCGTCGCGGAGCGCGCCGGTCCGCAGACCGGTGTGCGCCCACCCCGCGATGCGGCCGTCCACCACGTCGGTCCAGCCCGCCTCGGGGCGGGAGCCGGCCGGGATGAACCAGTTCTCGTTCGTCATCGGGCGCGTCAGCCGTTCGACGGGAAGCCGAGGTTGATGCCGCCGTGCGACGGGTCGAGCCACCGGCTCGTGATCGCCTTCTGGCGGGTGAAGAAGCTCACGCCGTCGGCCCCGTACGCCTTGTGGTCGCCGAAGAGCGAGTTCTTCCACCCGCCGAACGAGTAGTACGCGACCGGCACCGGGATCGGCACGTTGATGCCGATCATGCCGACCTGCACGTCACGCTGGAAGCGACGAGCTGCACCGCCGTCGTTGGTGAAGATCGCGGTGCCGTTGCCGAACGCGCCCGAGTTGATGAGCGCCAGGCCCTCCTCGTAGCTCGCGACACGGACGACGCTCAGCACCGGGCCGAAGATCTCCTCGGTGTAGACCCGGCTCGTCGTCGGCACCCTGTCGATGAGGGTCGGGCCGAGCCAGAAGCCGTTCTCGTCGCCGTCGGCTCGGACGGTCCGGCCGTCCACCACGACCTCGGCACCATCCTGCTCGGCGACCTCGATGTACGAGGCGACCTTGTCGCGGTGCTGCTTCGTGACGAGCGGCCCCATGTCGCAGCCGCGACGGCCGTCGCCGACGCGCAGGGTGGCCGCGCGCTCCGTGATCTTCTGGATGAGTTCGTCCGCCACCGGCTCGACGGCGACGACGACCGAGATCGCCATGCAGCGCTCACCGGCGGATCCGAAGCCCGCGTTGATCGCGTTGTCGGCGACGAGGTCGAGGTCGGCGTCCGGCAGCACGAGCATGTGGTTCTTCGCGCCGCCGAGGGCCTGCACGCGCTTGCCGTGCTTCGTGCCGGTCTCGTAGACGTACTGGGCGATCGGGGTGGAGCCGACGAACGAGATCGACTCGACGTCCGGGCTCGTGAGCAGGCCGTCGACGCTCGTCTTGTCGCCGTTGAGCACGTTGAAGACGCCGTCGGGGAGGCCGGCCTCCTGGAACTTCGACGCGAGCCAGATCGCCGCGGACGGGTCCTTCTCGCTCGGCTTCAGGACCACGGTGTTGCCCGCGGCGATCGCGATCGGCAGGAACCACAGCGGCACCATCGCGGGGAAGTTGAACGGCGAGATGATCCCGACGACCCCGAGCGGCTGCCGGATCGAGTAGACGTCGATGCCGGTCGAGACCTGGTCGGAGAACTCGCCCTTCATCAGGCTGGGGATGTTCGTCGCGAGCTCCACGACCTCCTGCCCGCGCGCGATCTCACCGAGCGCGTCGTCGATGACCTTGCCGTGCTCGCTCGTGATGATCTCGGCGAGCTCGGCCTTGTCGCGGTTCAGGATCTCGCGGAAGGCGAAGAGGATCTGCTGGCGCTTGGCCAGCGAGCGCTCGGCCCACGCCGGGAACGCCGCCTTCGCACTCGCGATCGCCGCCTGGATCTCGTCCTCGTTCGCGAGGGCCACCTGCTTCGTCGCGACCCCGAGCGCCGGGTCGTAGACCGGGGCCGTGTTGCCGGACGCCGACGCGACGCGTGCCCCGTCGATCCAGTGCCCGATGGTCGTGGTGGCGGTCTCCGTGGTGGTCATGCGTTGCTTCCTTCCGGGATGGACGGGTCCATGGTGGTGGCCTGCGCGGGCCGCGCGGTCGGTTCGTGGGCATCTGTGGAGAACCGGGACCCGGCCGGGCGGGTGTGGACGAGCCCCGCGGCCACGTCCACCGCGGCGGCGACGTCGCCGTCCGGCGGGTAGAGCAACGTCCGGCCGACGACCAGGCCGCGCACGCCGGGGAGCGCGAGCGCGTCGGCCCACTTGGCGTAGGTCTCGAGCGGACGGGTCGACGGGTCCCCGCCGAGCAGCAGTGTCGGCAGCGTCGTGGCCGCCATCACCCGCTCCATGTCGTCGACGACGGGGATCTTCAGCCAGCTGTACGCGCTCGACTCCCCCAGCCCCGCGGCGATCGCCATCGAGGTGATGACGGCGTCGGCGGTGAGGTCGTTCACGACCCGGCCGTCGCGCCACGAGGACATGAACGGCTCGAGCATGATCGGCAGCCGGAGCGCCGCCGCTTCGCTCACCGCTCGCGCCGTGGCCTCGAGCGTCGGGGCGGTCCCCGCGTCTTCGAGGGCGATGCGCACCAGCAGCTTGGCGAAGTCGAACCGGGAGTCCGCGATGGCCTTGGCCGAGTACGCCGTGTACCGGTCGTCCATCTCGAACGCCGCACCGCGCAGCCCGCCGCGGTTCATCGACCCGACCACGACCTTGTCGTCGAGGGCGCCGAGGAGCGCCAGGTCCTCGAGGACGTCCGGCGTCCCGAGCACCCCGTCGACCCCGGGTCGTCCGAGGGCCGTGACGAGCCGCTCGAGCAGGTCGTAGCGGTCGGCCATCGCGGACTCGTCGCCCCGGACCGCCAGGGCTCCGCGTGCCGGGTGGTCGGCGGCGACGATGAAGAGCTTGCCGTCGTCGGCGAGCAGGGAGCGCGTGCGACGGGCGTCGAGCGCGGCACGGACGAGGTCCGGCCGTCCCGCGCGGACGTCCCGCAGCCGCGCGAAGTCGGCGGTGCTGATCTCAGGCACGGACGGCCTCCTCGGTCGGGTTGTCCTGCAGGAACCGTTCGATCTCGTCGCTCGTCGGCATCGCGGTCGAGCACTCGAAGCGGGTGGCGACGATGGCGCCGGCGGCGTTGCAGAAGGCGAGCGTCCGCTCGAGCCCCCACCCCTGCAGCAGCCCGTGGGTCAGTGCCCCGCCGAACCCGTCGCCGGATCCGAGGCCGTTCACGACGTCGATGCGGTGCGGGCGGAGCTCGACGAACTCGTCGCGGGTCTTCGCCAGCACGCCCTTCGGTCCCTGCTTGACGATCGCGATCTCGACGCCGCGCTCGAGCAGCGCGTCGGCCGCGCGGACGGGGTCGGTCTCGCCGACGGCGACCTCGCACTCCTCGCGGTTGCCGACGGCGACCGTGGCGTGCTCGAGGGCGACCTCGACCTCGCGCGTCGCGGCTTCGGGGCTCGACCAGAACACCGAGCGGTAGTCCAGGTCGAGCACCGTGTGCAGGGCGGTCGGTGCGTCGGCGTCGCTCCGCGCCCGCATCGCCGTGTGGTGCGCACTGCGGCTCGGCTCCTCGCTGAGGCCCGTCACGGTGGTCCAGAAGACCCTCGCGCGCTCGATCTCGTGCAGCGGCAGCGACTTCGCCGTGATCATCAGGTCCGGCGCCTTCGGTGCCCGGTAGAAGTAGAGCGGGAAGTCGTCCGGCGGGAAGATCTCGCAGAACGCGACGGGGGTGTTCAGCCCCGCGACCGTCTCGACGAAGTCGTTCGCGACACCGAACTCCGGCAGGGTCCTGGCGATGTACCGACCGAACGGGTCGTTGCCCGTTCGGGTGATGACCGCGGCGTCGGCGCCGTGCCGGGCTGCCGCGATCGCGACGTTCGTGGCGCTGCCGCCGACCGACTTCGAGAAGGTCGTGACGTCCTCGAGCGGCCCGGTCTGCTGCGGGTAGACGTCGACGCTCACACGTCCCATCGTGATCACGTCGTACGCGTGGGGAGCGGGGTTCGTCATGCGACGCGAGGGACCTTCCGTGCGGCTTCATCGGCGGACGATGACGACTGTACACCGTGTTTGCCATAATGTCATGACATGGATGCACCAGGCCTGGAGGGGCGGTGTCGGTGGGTCCTGACAGGGTCACGACATGCAGATCCTCGCCCTGGTCATCGGTCTCGTGATCGGCGTCGCCGTCGGTGCGGTCGTCGCCTGGTCGCTCGCACGGTCGCGCGCCGGCGTGGACGCCGCCACCTCCCGTGCCAGCGCCGACGCGCTCCGGTCCCGCTTGGACGAGGTCCGACGCGACGCCGAGGAACGGCTCGACGCACAGGACGCGCAGTACCGCCGGCAGGTCGACTCGCTCGAGCGCCGGGCCGCCGAACTCGAGCACCTCGTCCAGCGCATGCACGGTGCCGACGCCGCCCGGTCGCAGGGCGAGTCGAAGGTGCTCTCCGCGCTCAGCCCGGTCGCCGAGACGCTCGACGTCATGCGCGCCAAGATCGCCGAGCTCGAACAGTCCCGCAGCGAGCAGTACGGGGCGATCTCCGCGCAGCTGCGGTCGGCGGCCGAGTCCGAGGAACGCCTCCGGGCCACCGCCGACACCCTCGCGAGCGCGCTGTCGTCGAACAGCACACGCGGAGTGTGGGGCGAGACGCAGCTGCGCAACGTGGTCGAGGCCGCCGGCCTGCTCGAACGCGTCGACTTCGACGTGCAGTCCTCGGTGACGACCGCCGCCGGCACCGCCCGGCCCGACATGGTGGTGCACCTGCCCGGTGGCAAGACGATCGCCGTCGACGCCAAGGTCCCCTTCAGCGCTTACCTGCAGGCGGCGGAGATCCCCGCGACCGCGACCGGTGCCGAGGGTGCTCGACGCGACGCGCTCATCGGGCAGCACGTCAAGGCACTGCGAGCGCACGTCGACGCCCTCGCCGCGCGTGAGTACTGGACCGGGTACGACGCCTCACCCGAGCTGACGATCGCGTTCATCCCCTCCGAGTCGCTCGTCTCGAGCGCCCTCGCCGCCGACCCCGGACTGCTCGACCACGCGTTCCGCAAGCGCATCGCCCTGGCCTCGCCCGTGACGCTGTGGTCCGTGCTGAAGACCGTCGCGTTCTCGTGGCAGCAGGACGTCGTCTCGCAAGAGGCGCACGAGCTCTTCCGGGTCTCCCGCGAGCTCTACGGCCGCCTCGCCACCATGGCCGGGCACGTCGACAAGCTCGGGCGCTCGATCCGTGGCTCCGTCGTCGACTACAACCGCTTCGTGGGGTCGCTCGAACGGCAGGTGCTCCCGAGCGCCCGTCGATTGTCGCTGCTCGACGAGTCGAAGGTCATCGCGGACCCGGCGTCGATCGACGACGAGCCGCGACTGCTCACCGCGCCCGAGCTCGTCGCCGCCGTCGACGACTGACCCCGCGCCCGCGCCCGCGCCCGCGGCACACTGGCACCGCTCCGTCGAACCACGAATGCGACATCGAACTCCCCCGCGGGGCTGGTTCGATGTCGCATTCGTGGTTCGACCCGGCCGCGGGTCAGCGGGTCAGCGGGTCAGCGGATCAGAACCACTTCTCGGCGCGGTGGTCGGCCTGGATGCGGCGGATCGTGTTCGAGCGGGACCGGAGCACGAGCGAGTCCGTGTGGATGACGCCACGCGAGCGCCGGACACCGTCCACGAGGACACCGTCGGTGACACCGGTGGCGACGAAGAACGTGTTGTCCCCGGTGACGAGGTCGTCCTGGTCGAGGACCTTGTCGAGGTCGTGCCCGGCGGCGAGTGCCTTCTCGCGCTCCTCGTCGTCCTTCGGCTGGAGCTTGCCGAGGATCACACCGCCGAGCGCCTTGATCGCGCACGCCGTGATGATGCCCTCGGGGGTCCCGCCGACACCGACGCACATGTCGATCGTCGACCCGGGCAGCGCCGCCGCGATGCCACCGGCGACGTCACCGTCGAGGAGCAGTCGCGTGCCGGCACCGGTCGCGCGGATGGCGCGGATGAGCTCGTCGTGACGGGGACGGTCGAGGACGGCGATCTGCATGTCCTCGAGGTCCTTGCCCTTCGCCTTCGCGAGCGCGCGGATGTTGTCGCCGATGGGCTTGTCGAGGTCCAGGACCCCACGCCCCTCGGGGCCGGCGGCGATCTTGTCCATGTAGAACACCGCGCTCGGGTCGTACATCGAGCCGCGGTCCGACACCGCCATGACGGAGATGGCGTTCTGGCGTCCAGCGGCGGTCAGCGAGGTACCGTCGATCGGGTCCACGGCGATGTCGCAGGCCGGGCCGTGCCCGTTGCCGACGTGCTCGCCGTTGTAGAGCATCGGGGCGTTGTCCTTCTCGCCCTCGCCGATGACGACCACGCCGTCGAAGTTCACCGTGCCGAGGAACTTCCGCATCGCGTCCACGGCGGCACCGTCCGCGAGGTTCTTCTCACCGCGCCCGACCCACGGCTGCGCTCGGATCGCCGCCGCCTCGGTCGCACGCACGAGCTCGAGCGCCAGGTTGCGGTCGGGCTGGAGGAACAGGGAACCGGTTTCCGTCGTGGGAGTCACGCTCGTCAGCCTACCGACCGGCGGCCGACCGCCGGTCCGGACGGCGGGCCCGTGAACGCATGTGCACGCCCGCCGCGAGTCGGCAGCGTGACCCGCACCGCGCCTCTCCCAACCGGCACGGCCGGCCCGCCGCTGGCGCGTCGCACCGGAACCGGCGGTCGGGGCCCAGTCCTGCTGACTACGATCGGCGAGGACACCACCGAAGTCGAAGGAGATCCACGTGCCCATCGCAACGCCGGAACAGTACGCCGAGATGATCGAACGAGCGAAGGCCGGCAAGTTCGCGTACCCGGCCGTCAACGTGTCGTCGTCCCAGACGATCAACGCGGTCCTCCAGGGCCTGCAGGAGTCCGGCTCGGACGGCATCCTCCAGGTGACCACGGGCGGCGCCGACTACTTCGCCGGTCACACGGTCAAGAACCGCGCAGCGGGCGCCCTCGCGATGGCGCGCTTCGCCCACGAGGTCGCGAAGAACTACGACATCACCGTCGCCCTGCACACCGACCACTGCCCGAAGGACGCCCTCGACGGCTTCGTGCTCCCGCTCATCGCGGCGAGCGAGGAAGAGGTCCGGCAGGGTCGCAACCCGATCTTCCAGTCGCACATGTGGGACGGCTCGGCCGTGCCCCTCGACGAGAACATCGAGATCGCGACGACCATGCTCCAGAAGACGCGGAACATCAACGCCATCCTCGAGGTCGAGATCGGCGTCGTCGGCGGCGAGGAGGACGGCGTCGAGCACGAGGGCACGAACGACGCCCTCTACACGACCCCGAACGACGTCGAGAAGGTCGTCGACGCCCTCGGCCTCGGTGACCAGGGCCGCTGGATCGCCGCGCTCACGTTCGGCAACGTGCACGGTGTCTACAAGCCCGGTGGCGTCAAGCTCCGCCCCGAGCTCCTCGGCGAGATCCAGGCGTCGGTCGCCGCGAAGCACGGCACGGGCGAGAACCCGCTCGACCTCGTCTTCCACGGCGGCTCCGGCTCGACCGACGACGAGATCCACGAAGCCGTGCGCAACGGCGTCATCAAGATGAACATCGACACCGACACGCAGTACGCCTTCACGCGTTCGATCGCCGACTCGATGTTCCGGAACTACGACGGTGTGCTGAAGATCGACGGCGAGGTCGGCAACAAGAAGCAGTACGACCCGCGCGCCTGGGGCAAGGTCGCCGAGACCGCCATGGCGGCCCGCGTCGGCGAGGCCGCAAAGGTGCTCGGCTCGGCCGGTCACAGCCAGGGCTGACGCGCCGGGGTCACGACCTGGAGGAACGGGGCGCGTCCGTCGGACGCGCCCCGTCCTGCATCCGGTCGCCTCCACCGCGTGCCACGATGGCAGGGTGACCGCCGACGCCATCGCCTCCGACTTCGCCCAGTTCGTCACCGAGTCCCCGACCGCGTTCCACGCGGCCGCGATCGCCCGGGACCGCCTCGTGGCGGCGGGGTTCGAGGAGCTCGACGAGCTCGCCGCCTGGCCGACGACGCCCGGCGCCTACGTGGTGGTCCGTGACGGTGCCGTCATCGCCTGGCGTCTGCCTTCCGGCGCCACCGCGACGACACCGTTCCGGATCCTCGGCGCCCACACCGACTCCCCCGGGTTCCGCGTCAAGCCGAATCCCGGTGTCCGGACCGGCGGCTGGGAGCAGCTGAACGTCGAGGTCTACGGCGGTGCGCTCCTCTCCACGTGGTTCGACCGCGACCTGCGGATCGCCGGCCGGGTCGTGGACGCCGACGGATCCGTCCGGCTGGTGTCGACCGACGCCGTCGCCCGCATCCCGAACCTCGCGATCCACCTCGACCGCGGCGTGAACGACGGCAAGGAGATCGACCGGCAGCGGCACACGCTGCCGATCGTCGGCGTCGACGGTGACGCCGGCGGCACCGACGTGGTCTCGTGGCTCCGCGCCCGACTCGGCGAGACGTGCGTGTCCTGGGACCTGTTCCTCGCCGACACCCAGGCCCCCGCTCGCATCGGCATCGACCGCGAGTTCCTCGCATCCGGTCGCATGGACAACCTGACCAGCGTGCACGCCGGCCTCCGCGGCATGGTCGACGCGCCGGCCGACGGCGACCACATCCCCGTGTTCGCCGCGTTCGACCACGAGGAGATCGGGTCGTCGACGCCGTCCGGCGCGGGCGGGCCCTTCCTCGAGGACGTCCTCGGCCGCGTGCAGGAGGGCCTCGGCGCCACCCGCTCCGAGGCGGCGCGGGCGTTCCGTGCATCGTGGCTGCTCTCGAGCGACGCCGGACACCTCGTCCACCCGAACCAGCCCGAGAAGCACGACCCCACCAACCGCCCCCGGCCCGGCGGTGGACCGCTCCTGAAGATCAGCGCGAACCAGCGGTACATGACCGAGGCGAAGGGCGAGGCGGTGTGGGCCACGGCGTGTGCCGCCGCCGGCGTGCCGTGGCAGCCGTTCGTCAACGTGAACACGATCCCCGGCGGCTCGACGATCGGCCCGATCGCGGCGACCCGGCTCGGGATCCCGACGATCGACATCGGCGTGGGGCTGCTCTCGATGCACTCGATCCGCGAGCTCGTGCACGTCGACGACCTCGCCGCCCTGCACGGGGCCGTCGCCGCGTTCCTGGCGGGGTAGCAGGGTCGCCCGGAACGGCCGGGTGCCCAGCTACAGCGTCACGACCACCTTCTGGGCGGACACTCCCGCGCGCTGGCGGTCGATCGCCGTCTGCACCGACCCGAGCCCCTCGCCGACCACGAGCGCCTCGGGGACCGGACGCAGCGTCCCGTCGGCCAGCCCGGTCTCGAGCACCTCGCTCCAGAGTCGACGGCCCACCTCGTCGTCGCGCAGGCTGCTCCCCCACACGAACGCCGACCGGATGCCGGCCCGTCGTGCACGCAGCGTGAGCCGGGCCATGGTCAGCCCGACCCGCGTGAAGACGGGCAGCATCGCCGGGAACAGGCGTCGGCGGCCCGCGAGGCCGTCGAGCGAGACGGGCGTGCTCGCCATCGCGAGGACGCTCCCGCCGGTCCGTCGGAGCACCTCGATGCACGCGGCTGCCGAGGTCGTGCCGAGTGCGACGGCCCCCACGACCCGGCGCCCGCCGATGCCCTCGACGAGGTGCTCGACTGCCCGCGGGTCGCCGTGGTCCACGACGACGTCCGCGCCGAGCGACCGCACGAGTGCGGCGTTCCGGGGCGATGCCGTGCTGACGACGTCGTAGCCCGCTGCCCGGGCGAGCTGGACGGCGTTCATCCCGACACTCGTCGAGCCGCCCCACACCACCACGACGCCCCGCTCACCCTCGGGCTCGACGGCGTCACCGGTCGCGACGGCGTCACCGGGCACGGCGGCGTCGCCGGGCATCCTGAGGCCGAGGTGCGCCGGCTGGAACAGTGCGCAGGCAGCGGTCGAGGCGCCGAGCGGCAGGACCGCGGCCTCTGCGTCCGACATGCCGGACGGCGTCGCGGCGGTAAGCCGCTCGAGCAGCACCGTCGTCTCCTGGAACGCTCCCTCCCGCATCGGGTCACGCCCGCGGTCGGTGCCCGTCGCGAGTCCGAACACCCGGTCCCCGACGCGGAAGCGGGTGACCCCGGCCCCGACCGCCAGCACCTCGCCGGCGACGTCCGACCCGAGGACCGCCGGGTAGCGGAGCCAGCGGTAGGTCACCGACCCCGTGCCCTGGATCACCCAGTCGACCGGGTTCACGGCGACCGCCCGGACGCGCACCAACACCTCGCCCGCTCCGGGTTCGGCGTCGGGGACGCTCGACACGACGAGGGGTGCGCGAGATGCGCGGAGGACGGCGGCGGAGTGCTGCGACACGGGTGTGCCTTTCTGCAGGAGTGATGACACGCGGTGTCGTCACTCTAGCGCGTGACGACACCCGGTGTCATCATCTAGGCTCGCAGCATGGCCAGATGGGCTCCCGACTCCCGGGAACGACTGCGGACCGCCGCGCTCGAGCTCTTCGCCGAGCGCGGTTTCGCGGCCACGACCGTGCCGGACATCGTCCTCCGGGCAGGACTGACGAAACGGACCTTCTTCCGGCACTTCAGCGACAAGCGCGAGGTGTTCTTCGGCGACGACGAGATCCCGCGCCTGGCCGCGGGGGTCCTCGCGGGCGCACCCGCCAGCGTCGGTCCGCTGGAGCTCGTGACCGAGGGACTCCGGACGCTCGCGATCCGACGGTTCGAGGCACAGCGCGAGCACATGCGTTCGGCGCGGCGGATCATCGAGGCCGAACCGTCACTCCGCGAGCGGGACCTGCGGAAGCAGGCCGACCTCCGGGACGCCGTGCAGCAGGGCTTCGTCGACCGGGGCGAGGACGAACTCACGGCACGTGTCCTCGGCGGACTCACCGTCGAGCTCTTCCAGACCGCGCTCGAGGGATGGCTGGCCGACGACGACACCGCACCGCTCACCGAGCACCTGGACCGGGTGCTCAGCCGGATGCGGTCGACCTTCGGCTGCTGACCCGACGGTCGAGACCGTCGTCGCCGCGTTCCCCGTCGGCGGACGCAGTGGGCGGGTCAGCCGCCGGTGGCCATCCGCTGCACGTACGCCGTGAACGCCGGGTCCTGCAGGAGCACGACCATCACCGGCACGATGCCGAGCACCGACGCGACCACACCGCCCAGGAGCGGGACCCAGAACGTCCAGCGCCGGGCACGGAGCCGTCGGATCGACCACCAGGCGACCAGAAAGAACACCACGACGAGCACGACCGCCCGGACGAGCACGGCGGTCGAGAGCGCCGCCGGGTCGGACAGCTCGGTGTACTGGCGCTCGACGAGGGTCCGGATCGTCGAGGCGGTGGTGCCGACGGCGAGGGACTCGACGACCGACCAGAGGCCGATCACCAGCAGCCCGACCGTCAGCACGACGTCGAGCGGGGTGGCACCGAACCGTCCGGCGACCGGTGTCGGGCGGGCCGTGGCATCGTCGGTCGCAGCGCTGGGTCGCTGCGCGCCGGCACGGGGACCGCGGTCGCGAGCGGGCTGGTCGCGCGCCGCGCGTTCGTCAGCCGCCCGGGAGCGTTCTTCGTGTTCGAGTCGCTCCTGTTCGACGAGCACCGGGTTCACCCAGCCCTCGGGCGCGTACTCGCCGTACTGCGGTGCCGGGCGGCCGTGGACGCGACCGCGCTGGTCGGCGTCGGCCGACGTGGCGGGGGTGCGCCGCGCCTCCTGGCCGGCAGGGGGATCGGCGACGTGACCCGGGTCGCGGGCCGGGACCGCGGACCAGCCGTCCGTGCCGCCGCTCACCGGCGACGCCCGCCGAGTGCGCGCGTCGGGTTGCCCGACGCGTCGGTGCGGAGCTCCTTGGGGAGCGAGAACATGAGGTCCTCGTGTGCGGTGACGACCTCTTCGACGGTGCCGTAGCCGGCGTCCGCGAGCTGGTCGAGGACCTCGGTGACGAGCTCTTCCGGGACGCTCGCGCCGCTCGTGACGCCGACGGTCACGACGCCGGTCAGCCAGTCCTGTTGGATCTCGGCGGCGTAGTCGACGCGGTGCGCGGCCTTCGCGCCGTGCTCCAGCGCGACCTCGACCAAGCGGACGCTGTTCGACGAGTTCGCCGAGCCGACGACGATCACGAGGTCTGCCGCGGGCGCGACCTTCTTGATCGCGACCTGGCGGTTCTGGGTGGCGTAGCAGATGTCGTCGGAGGGCGGGTCCTCGATCGCGGGGAACTTCTCACGCAGCCGACGGACGGTCTCCATGGTCTCGTCGACGCTCAGCGTGGTCTGCGAGAGCCAGACGAGGTTGTCGGGGTCGGGGACCTCGAGCGCGGCGACGTCCTCGGGACCGTTGACCAGGATCGTGCGGTCCGGCGCGTGCCCCATGGTGCCCTCGACCTCTTCGTGGCCGGCGTGTCCGATGAGGATGATCGTGCGGTCGGCCCGGGCGAAGCGCGTGGCTTCGCGGTGGACCTTCGTGACCAGGGGGCACGTGGCGTCGATGGCGTGCAGGTCGCGGTCGGCCGCGCCGGCGACGACCGCCGGCGAGACGCCGTGCGCGCTGAACACGACGTGCGAGCCGCGAGGGACCTCGGTGACGTCGTCGACGAACACCGCTCCACGCTGCTCGAGGGTCGACACGACGTGGACGTTGTGCACGATCTGCTTGCGGACGTACACCGGCTCGCCGTACTGCTCGAGGGCCTTCTCGACCGCGACGACGGCACGGTCGACGCCGGCGCAGTAGCCGCGGGGCGCTGCGAGCAGGACCTTCTTGGTGCCGGCGACCGGTTCGTCCCGCAGGCGGCCGCGCGCCGCGAGGACCCGCGGGGCGGCGAGCGGGACCGTGTGGCCGTTGGTGATCGTCACGTCCCCGATGATAGGTGAGCGGGTCGCGTGCGGGCTGGGCGCGGGTGCGACCTGTGGAGAACCCGTCGCGCACCCGCTGTCACCGGTGTCCGGCACGATGGACGTCCCGCACGAGAAGGAGCGACATGGCGATCGAACAGGGACCACCCACGGCCGACAACCCGTGGCCCGTCGCACTGCTCGGCGCCAAGATCCGCGACTGGATCGACCGCCTCGGCACCGCCTGGGTCGAGGGCGAGATCACCCAGTGGAACGTCGCCGGCGGCAACGTCTACGGCAAGCTCAAGGACGTCGAGGTCGACGCCACCGTGTCGTTCTCGATCTGGTCGAGCGTGCGCTCCCGGGTCCCGGCGGACATCAAGCAGGGCGACCGGGTCGTCGCCGCCGTCAAGCCGAACTACTGGGTCAAGGGCGGCTCGCTGACGATGCAGGTCGTCGAGATGAAGCACGTCGGGCTCGGTGACCTGCTCGAACGCCTCGAACGGCTGCGCCGGACCCTCGCCGAGGAAGGGCTGTTCGACCCCGCCCGGAAGAAGCGGCTGCCATTCCTGCCGCACCGGATCGGCCTCATCACGGGCAAGGACTCCGACGCCGAGAAGGACGTCAAGCGCAACGCGCAGCTCCGGTGGCCCCAGGTGGAGTTCCGGACGGTGCACACCGCGGTGCAGGGCGACCGCACCGTCGGCGAGGTCACGGCCGCGATCGCGGAACTCGACGCCGACCCCTCCGTCGACGTCATCATCGTCGCCCGCGGCGGTGGCGACTTCCAGAACCTGCTCGGCTTCAGCGACGAGGGACTCGTGCGTGCCGCCGCCGCGGCGACCACCCCGATCGTCTCGGCCATCGGGCACGAGGCCGACCGTCCGATCCTCGACGAGGTCGCGGACCTCCGCGCCTCCACCCCGACCGACGCCGCCAAGCGCGTGGTGCCGGACGTCGCCGAGGAACTCGCAAACGTCCGGCAGGCGCGGGCACGACTCGGGCTGCGCCTGTCGCACACCCTGTCGGTCGAGGCGGACCGGATCGCGGCCCTGCGCTCCCGCCCGGCCCTCGCGTCCACCGCGTGGCTCGTCGACACCCGCGCGGAAGAGGTGGCGCGCGACCTCTCCCGCGCCCGTGAGCTGCTGGACCGGCGGCTCGAACGCTCCCACGCCGAGGTCGGTCACCTCACCGCCAGGCTCCGGGCGCTGTCGCCGCGGGACACCCTGCGCCGTGGCTACGCCATCGTCCAGACGGCGGACGGCGGGGTCGTGCGCGGCGCCGATGACCTGTCCGGGGCGACGCCCGTGCACGTGACGCTCGGCGCCGGGACGGCCACCGGGACGCTCGAGCCGGACGGGCCGGGGCCGGACGGCGTCTGAGCGGCTGCGGGTTCTCCACCGGTCTGCCCGTGCGGGGCACACGTCGGTGGGCGCTCGGTAGGATCGAGGGGTGTCATCCCAGCAGGAACCCGAGCAGCCCGACGTCCGGTCGCTGAGCTACGAAGCGGCGCGCGACGAACTCGTGCGCGTCGTCGCCGAGCTCGAACAGGGGTCGGCCACGCTCGAACGCTCGCTGTCCCTGTGGGAACGCGGCGAGTCGCTCGCCGCCCGGTGCGAAGAGTGGCTCGTCGGCGCACGGGCCCGGCTCGACGCCGCCCGTGCCGCGTCCGAGTCCGAGGACGGCGCAGCGCGATGACCGACGCCGACGGCCGCCCGATCGTCGCCGAACTGGGCCGCCCCGAGACCCCGGAAGAGACCTGGGCGCGAAAGGACGCCGCACGCACCGCACGACGGCAGCACCAGACGGCGTTCAACCTCGTCATCGCGCTGATCGCCTCGCTCGGGATCGTCCTGTTCCTCGTCGCCGTGGTCGTCCGCCCGGACACCACGATCGGCGACCGCACGGTCGACTACCGGCAGGTCGCGTCCCAGGCGCAGGTGCCCGGCGTCACGCTGGCGGCTCCGGCCCTGCCGAAGGGCTTCTCGTCGAACCGCGCCGACTACCAGGACAAGACCTCCGACGGCGTGAGCGTCTGGACCGTCGGCCTGATCACGCCCGACAAGCAGTACATCGGCCTGCAGCAGGGCATCGACGCGAACGCGACGTGGGTGTCGAACCAGCTCGAACAGCACGCGGCCACCGGCTCCCGCACGATCGCCGGCACGAAGTGGACCGTGTACGACCGCCGGTCCGAGGGGGACGACGCCGGCAACCAGGCGTACTCGCTCGTGGCGAGGTTCGACCAGGGCACCGTCGTCTTGGCCGGCACCGCCGACGACGCCGCCTTCCGGACCGTCGCCACCGCCGTCGCGAAGCAGTTCGCGAACTGACCCCTCCGCACCAGCGCGAGCACCAGCACCAGCACGACCACCAGCGCGAGCACCAGCCCCAGCCCCAGCACGACCACCGACCCGAAGCCCCGAGGAACCCCATGCCCGACCGCGCCGCCGCCACCCCGTCCGACGCCCTCCGACTCCTCGTCGAGGGCAACGCCCGCTTCGCCGCCGACAAGCGCCGCACCGGCCGGATCGACCCGGACCGCCGCTCGGAACTCGCCGGGTCGCAGGCGCCCTTCGCCACCGTGCTCGGCTGCTCCGACTCGCGCGTGCCGTTCGAGCACGTCTTCGACGCCGGCATCGGTGACCTCTTCGCGATCCGCAACGCCGGGCAGATCGTCGACGACGTCGTGCTCGGGTCGATCGAGTTCGCCGTCGTCGCGCTCGGCACCCCGCTCGTGGTCGTGCTCCGGCACACCAAGTGCGGCGCGGTCGCCGCCGCCCGCTCCGGCGAGCCCGTGCCGGCACCGCACCTGCAGGCGCTGGTCGACGCCATCGCCCCGAGCGTCGAACGTGTCCGCAGCACCGACGCCGACGTCCCGCAGGAATCGGTCGGCGCCGCCCACCTCGAGGCCACGCTGCGCCAGGTGATCGAGCGGTCCGGTGCCGTCTCCGACGCGATCGCCGAGGGTAGATTGGCCGTCGTCGGCGCGACCTACGACCTCACCACGGGCGAGGTCGCCATCGACACCGTCGTGGGCCAGGCCTGACCCGCCGCCACGACGAACCGTCCCGGACACCCTCGGGACACCCACCAGCCGGCGCGACCGCGGCCGGCGAGCACCCCAGGAAGGACCACGACGACGTGACCGACACCACCCCGACCACCGTGACCGACAGCTCCGGCGAGTACCGCATCGAGCACGACACCATGGGCGAGGTCCGGGTGCCGGTGTCCGCGCTCTACCGGGCGCAGACGCAGCGCGCGGTGGAGAACTTCCCGATCTCGGGGAGCGGACTCGAGTCGGCGCAGATCGTCGCCCTCGCCCGGATCAAGCGTGCCGCCGCGATCGTCAACGGGGAGCTCGGCATCGTCGACCCCGCGCTGGCCGACGCCGTCGCGCAGGCGGCGGACGCGATCATCGGCGGGGCGCACCACGACCAGTTCCCGGTCGACGTCTACCAGACCGGCAGCGGGACCTCGTCGAACATGAACATGAACGAGGTCCTCGCGACGCTCGCGTCGGACATCGCGGGCACCGCCGTGCACCCGAACGACCACGTGAACGCCTCGCAGTCCTCGAACGACGTGTTCCCCACGTCGGTGCACGTGGCGGTGACCGAGGCCCTGATCCGCACCCTCGTGCCGGCGCTCGAGCACCTCGCCGAGTCGCTCGAGGCCAAGGCGACGCTGTGGACCGACGCGGTGAAGTCCGGTCGGACGCACCTCATGGACGCGACGCCCGTCACCCTCGGGCAGGAGTTCGGCGGCTACGCACGGCAGGTCCGTCTGGGCATCGAGCGGGTCGAGGCGACGCTCCCCCGTGTCGCCGAGGTCCCCCTCGGTGGCACGGCGGTCGGCACCGGGATCAACACGCCGAAGGGCTTCCCGCAGCGCGTCATCGCCCAGCTCGCGACCGACACCGGCCTGCCGATCACCGAGGCGCTCGACCACTTCGAGGCCCAGGGTGCGCGTGACGCCCTCGTCGAGGCCTCGGGTGCCCTCAAGGTCCTCGCGGTCAGCCTGACGAAGATCAACAACGACCTGCGCTGGATGGGCTCCGGGCCGAACACCGGCCTGGGCGAGCTGCACATCCCCGACCTGCAGCCGGGCTCGTCGATCATGCCCGGCAAGGTCAACCCGGTCATCCCCGAGGCCACTCTCATGGTCGCCGCCCGCGTCATCGGCAACGACGCCACGATCGCCTGGGCGGGTGCGTCCGGCGCGTTCGAGCTGAACGTCGCGATCCCGGTGATGGGCACCGCGTTGCTCGAGTCGATCCGTCTGCTCGCGAACAGCTCGCGGGTGCTCGCCGACAAGACCATCGACGGGCTCGAGGCGAACCTCGACCGTGCCCGCGCGTTCGCCGAGTCCTCGCCGTCGATCGTGACGCCGCTCAACCGCGTGATCGGGTACGAGGCAGCCGCCAAGGTCGCCAAGTACGCCGTGCGCGAGGGCATCACCGTGCGCGAGGCCGTGATCGCCCTCGGTCACGTCGAGCGGGGCGAGGTCACCGAGGAGCAGCTCGACAGCGCCCTCGACGTGCTCAGCATGACGCACCCGAACTGACGCACCCGCGGTGCAGACGGGGGGGGGGGGGGGGGGGGGGGGGGCCCCGTGGCGCCGGCCGCCGGCCCCCCCCGCGGTCCACGCCTGCCCCCCCCCGACGGCCCCCCCGGGGGGGCGGGGGGGGGGGGGGGGGGCCCGCGCCCCCCGCGCCTCCTGTCCGTCTCATGCAC
>NZ_JBFPFM010000043.1:0-26624 GCF_047977705.1 Curtobacterium sp. LFS084 | reverse complement strand
GCAGGGTGGAGAACCAGCGGTGAGCGGCTGGTGAGCGCCTCCCGGGGAGGTTCCCCGGGCTGATGCAACTCATTCGGCACCCTCACCCCACCGGATTGGTCCCGATCCAGATCGCCCGGTGCGGGAGGATGGGGCATGGCCGTCCTCCTCCGTCCGTGGTCGATCGACGACGCGCCGGCGCTCCTCGCCGCGCGACGATCCACCCCGGATCTCGACACCCAGCTCCCCGCCGACCTGATCGACGAGGACGCTGCCCGTCGGCACATCGGGTCCTGGCCGTCCTCCGGTGCGCACGCCCGCAGTTGGGCGATCGTCGAGGACGGCCTCGCGGTGGGGAACGTCGGCCTGTCGGCGATCGAGTCCCTGCACGGGACGGCCTGGGCGTCCTACTGGCTGGCCGGCGACGCCCGCGGTCGCGGCCTCGCCACCCGAGGGTTGGCGGCAGTGGCGCGCTGGGCGTTCGGCGCCGGGTTGCACCGGCTCGAGCTCGGCCACCGGGTGAACAACCCCGCATCGTGCCGGGTGGCGACGGCCGCGGGGTTCGTCACCGAGGGGATCGAGCGGCAGAAGCTCCGCTACGGCACCGAACGGTTCGACGTCGAGACGCACGCACGGCTCGCGAGCGACCCCGTGCCCGACGTCGCCGCCGTCGAGCTGCACGGCGACCCGCTACGGATCGCCGGGGCGCTCTGACCGCGAGCGCATACTGAACCGATGACCCGCGCACTCCTCCTCGTCGACATCCAGCAGGACTACTTCCCGGGCGGGGCGTTCCCGCTCGTCGGTCCGGAGGCGGCCGCGACCGCCGCACGCACGGTGCTCGACGGGTTCCGCGCGGCCGGCGACCTCGTCGTGCACGTCTTCCACGTCGCGACCGAGCCCGACGCCACGTTCTTCCGGCCGGGCACGCCGGGGCTCGAGTTCCACCCGTCCGTCGCGCCGATCGACGGCGAGCGGGTGGTCGAGAAGCACGAGCCGAACAGCTTCGTGGGCACCGGCCTGCAGGCGCTCCTGACCGACGCCGGCGTCACCGAGCTCACCGTCGTCGGGATGATGAGCAGCATGTGCATCGACTCGACCACCCGGGCGGCGCACGAACTCGGCTTCTCCGTGACCGTCGTCGCGGACGCCTGCGCGGCGCCCGACCTGACGTTCGGCGACGGCACGATCCCGGGTGCGAGCGTCCACGCCGCCTTCATGGCGGCGCTCGACGGCAGCTTCGCGACGGTCGTCACGAGCGCCTCCCTCGGAAGGAGTACTCGCCCCCACGCGGGATGACGCGGCCGGACGCGGCCAGCAGCCCCGACCCGGAACGACGCGGGACGAGACGACCCGCCGTCCCCACACGGGATGACCACATCTCCCCCGAAGGGCGGACGCGGCCGACTCCCAGACCCCCGTAGCGTTGCCGCCGTGATCGAAGTCGAGCACCTCACCAAACAGTACGGTCCGAAGACCGCCGTCGACGACGTCTCGTTCGTCGTACGGCCGGGCAGCGTGACCGGCTTCCTCGGGCCCAACGGCGCCGGGAAGTCCACCACGATGCGGATGATCATGGGGCTCGACCGCCCCACGTCCGGCACGGCGACGGTGAACGGGCAGCCGTACCGGAGCTTCCGCGACCCGCTCCGGCAGGTCGGGGCGCTGCTCGAGGCGAAGGCCGTCCACCAGGGCCGGAGCGCCTACAACCACCTGCTCTCGCTCGCCGCGACGCACGGCATCCCGAAGTCCCGCGTGCACGAGGTCATCGACATGACCGGCCTCGACTCCGTCGCGAAGAAGCGCGTCGGCGGGTTCTCGCTCGGCATGGGGCAGCGCCTGGGAATCGCTGCCGCACTGCTCGGCGACCCGAAGACCCTGATCCTCGACGAGCCCGTCAACGGCCTCGACCCCGACGGCGTGCTGTGGGTCAGGCAGCTCGCCCGGCGGATGGCCGCCGACGGCCGCACCGTGTTCCTGTCCAGCCACCTGATGAGCGAGATGGCGCAGACCGCCGACCGCGTCGTGGTCCTCGGCCGCGGTCGGGTCCTCGCGGACGCCCCCATCCAGGAGTTCGTCGCCGGCGGCGGCACCGGTGGCAGTCGCGTCGTCGTCCGCACGCCGGCCCCCGACCAGCTGTTCCGGGCGATCGGTCCGAACGCGTCCGTGACCCCGCGCGAGGACGGCACCTTCATGGTCGTCGGCCCGGACGCCACCACGGTCGGGAACATCGCCGCCCAGGTCGGCGTCCCGCTGCACGAGCTCACCCCGGTCGGCGCGAGCCTCGAAGAGGCCTACATGGCGCTGACCCGCGACGACGTCGAGTACCGATCGGAGGGCGCCCGATGACCGCCACGACCCTGCCGCCCACCACCGGACTCCGGTTCGGACGTCTCGTGCGGAGCGAGTGGATCAAGTTCCGCAGCATCCGCTCGACGGTCTGGTGCCTCGCGATCCTCGTCGTCCTGACGATCGCGATGGCGTTCCTCATCGGCAACGCGCTCGACGTCGGCGGTGCGGTGTCGAAGGACAGCCAGAACGGCACCCTCGTCACGATCAACACCGCGAGCGTCAGCCTGACGGCGCTCGTCGTCGCGGTGCTCGGCGTGCTCATCATCACGGGGGAGTACGGCACCGGCCAGATCCGGTCGACGTTCACCGCCGACCCGCACCGCACGGGCGCGGTCCTCGCGAAGGCAGCCGTCCTCGCGGTCACGACCTTCGTCGTCAGCGCGGTGTCGATCTGGATCGGCGTCATCGTGTCGGCCGCGCTGCAGGCGGGCAAGGGCGTGCACGCCGACCTCGCCGACCCGGCCGTGTTCATGCCGCTGCTCGGCGCGTCGGTGTACGTGACGCTCCTCGCGCTGCTCGCGTTCGGCATCGGGCTCCTCGTCCGGTCGAGCGCCGGCGGGATCGCGATCACCCTCGGGCTCCTGCTGGTGCTCCCGGTCGTGCTGTCCCTCATCGCGAACGTCATCCAGGCGCAGTGGCTCCTCGACGTCACGAAGTTCCTGCCCGACCAGGCCGGGGCGCAGCTGTTCGCCTACTCGTCCGCGGACGCCGTCCAGCAGGAGGGCGTGGTGCTGAACGGCTGGGCCGGCTTCGGTGTCCTCGTCGCCGAGGTCGTGGCGGTGGGTGCGCTCGCCCTCGCGGTCGCACGCCGACGCGACGTCTGACGGTCCCACCACCGGACGGGAGGCGGGGGGGGGGGGCCCCCCCCCCCCCCCCCCCTCCCGTCCGACACGGAATCCGTATGCTCGCTCTGTGCCCCGTCTCCGCCCACGTCTCGTCCCAGCTGCCACCGGGCTGCTCGTGGTCGGCGGACTGCTCGCCGTCGCCGGCTGCGCCGCGACACCGCCGGTCGACGCGACGGAGCTCCGGCAGTGGCGGAGCGCACAGGACGCGGCGACCGAGGCCGATCCGGACGTCCTCGGCGTGCTGACCGCCGACATCCAGCCCGGGCGCCAGGACCCGGCCGACGTCGGACCGGGAGTGCGCCTGCAGTTCCCCGCGTCGCACGACGTCGACCACCTCGAGTTCTCGTGCTACGGCAACGGGCAGATGCAGGGCACGATCCGCATCGAGTCGCGCCGCGGGTCGGGGAGCTTCGTCGTCGATCCCGTGGACTGCCGGGACAGCCCGCACCCGATCCGGCTGACCGAGTTCGCGAGCACGGCCGTCGACTCCGTCGGGTTCGCCGCGTTCGACAGCAACCGGCCGAGCGCCTGGCGGCTCGTCATCGTCGGGACGCCCGGCGACGGCTGAGCCGGGCCGGCCCCGGGTGCGGCCGCTCAGCGCCGGATGTCGTACCGGTGCATCGTCACGCCCGTGTCCCACCGCTGCTGTTCGAGCAGGTCGAGGACGAGCGGCGGTCGCACCCCCGACGCCGGCGGGTCGAACAGCGGCCGACCGCGCCCGAGCACCGCGGGGTGCGTGAAGACCATGAGCTCGTCGAGGAGCCCCGCGTCGAGGAGCTGCGTCGCGACGCTCGGGCCGCCGACCCCGACGTCGCCCTCGGAGCCGGCACGGATGCGGGCGAGCTCCCCGATCGCGTCGCCGTCCCGGCCGATGACCCGCGTGTCGTGGTCCGCCGCCGTCCGCGTGCGGGAGACCAGGACCTTCGGCTGCTCGGTCCAGATCTCGCCGTACTCGCGCATGAACGCCGGCAGGGACGGATCGGTGCGGGCATCGGGCCAGAACGGGTCCATCAGGTCGCGGACCACGCGCCCCTCGACGGACAGCGTCATCGCCCGGGCGCGACGGTTGAACTCGCGGTGGAGGGTCTCGTCGATGCGGACCCACGCGGGTCCGTCCGGGCCGTCGTGCTCCCCGGCCTCGGTCTCGACGAACCCGTCGACCGAGGCGTTGATCCAGTAGACGAACCGTGCGGGCATCCGGTGCCTCCTCGGGCTGGTCGGTCGGTGGCGACGAGCGTACGCTCGCCCTCGTCCGCACGCTCCTCGACGACGAGAGCAGGTCCATCGTGCGCCGATCACTCCGAGCGGTCCTCGCGATCGCGACGGTCGCGGGGCTCGCGACCACGTTCCTCCAGGTCGGTGCCGGCAGTGCGCCCGCCGTCGCCGCGGTGACGACGTCCGCCCGAGGCGGGGCCGCGCCCGCGCACGAGAACCCGATGACGCTCGCGCTGCCGGACGGACAGACGGCGGCGAGCTGCGCCGACCCGACCGTCGTGCACGGCGCCGCACGGGACCGGAACTGGTACCTCTACTGCACGTCCGACGCCCTGACCGCGACGGAGCAGGACCCGGACGGGTCACTCGTGCAGCACACGGTCCCGACCTACCGCTCCACCGACCTCACGCACTGGCGGTACGTGGGTGACGCGTTCTCGTCGAAGCCGTCGTGGGTGGGCGACGCGAACGGCATCTGGGCACCGGACGTGGTGTACCGCGCCGGGACGCACGGGCGGCCGGGCACCTGGTACCTCTACTACGCGGCGTCGGACACCCCGACCGCCACCGCACCGACCGGCGGCGGGTCGGCCGTCGGCGTCGCGACGAGCCCCGGCCCGACCGGTCCGTGGACGGACTCCGGCGGGCCCGTCGTCGCACCGCAGGCCGCGCCGAACGGCACCGGGCAGCGGTGGGAGTTCGACCCCGAGGTCATCACCGACCACGGCCGCACGTACCTGTACTTCGGCAGCTACTTCGGCGGGGTGCACGTCCGGCAGCTCAGCGCCGACGGCCTCCGGTCCGTCCCGTCCACCGAGCGCCAGATCGCGATCGACAACCGCTACGAGGGCACGTACCTGATGCGGCACGACGGCTGGTGGTACTTCACGGGCTCCGCGACGAACTGCTGCAACGGCGCCCTCACCGGGTACGGCGTGTTCGTCGCCCGGTCGCGCAGCCCGCTCGGCCCGTTCACCGACCAGGACGGCGTCCCGATCACGAGCACCCGGGTCGGCGGCACACCGCTGCTCGCCCAGAACGGGAACCGCTGGGTCGGCACCGGGCACAACACGGTCGTCACCGACTTCGCCGGGCAGGACTGGATCGTCTACCACGCCGTCGACCGCCACGACCCGTACTACGCGGGGCAGGGCACGTACACGAAGCGCCCGGTGCTGATCGACCCGCTCGACTGGGTGCACGGCTGGCCGGTCGTCCGCGGTGGCGCCGGTCCCTCGGAGGGCGTGCAACCCGGACCGGTGGCGCAGCCCGGCGAGCGACCGACGTACCGCGCGACAGCCGCGCCGGTCGACGTGCCCGGACGGACGATCCGTGCGCTGTCCACCGGGTTCGACGGGTCGACCCTGCCACCGGCCCTCCGCTGGACGCGCGAACCCGACCGCTCGACCTGGACCGTCTCGGGCGGCGCCCTCCGCTGGCAGACCCAGGACGCCGACATCCACCCGCCCGCGACGCCGCTCGCCTCGGTCCTGTCCGAACCCGCTCCCCGCGGCGACTGGGTGGCCGAGACCACCGTCGCGGTCGACACCCCCGCGACCGGCGACGGCGTGAACTACGTCCAGGGCGGGCTCGTCGTGTACGGCAGCGACAGCGATTACCTGCGCCTGACGTCCAACTCGATCTTCGACACCCGGCAGACGGAGTTCGGCAAGCAGGTGTCGGGGCAGCCCGCGGGCGCCCCGACCTACGGCAACATGGTCGCCGGACCGGTCGGGGACACCACCACCCTGCGGATCGTGCACCGCTTCGTGGCCGGGGAGCACCGGTACACCGCGTACACGAGCGTCGACGGGCGGCACTTCGTGCGCGGCGGGACGTGGACGGCAGACCTCGGCGCGACGCCGCGGATCGGGCTCGTCTCGCTCGGCGGGGCCGGGTTCACGAGCACGTTCGACAACCTGCGGGTGAGCACGGTGACGACGACCCGGCGCTGACGACGGCGCCGCACGGCCGCCGGCCCCCGGCGCGCCCCCGGTCCGGGCCAGGCCGGGCCTGGCGGTCCGGGGGCGGTCGGCGCGCGCGCCCAGCCGGGTCACTGAGCGCGTCGACGGAACACGATCCCCGTCGGGATGGGAGGATGCATCGTTGCCTGCCGGAACCGAGAACGAGGGTCAGATGAGTCCGACCGAGGACGCCCAGTCCGCGGCCCCCCTGCTCGACGGGCGCTACCGGCTCGAGCACGCCATCGGGCAGGGCGGCATGTCCACCGTCTACCGGGGCGTCGACGAGAGCCTGCACCGTCCCGTCGCCGTCAAGGTGTTCCACGCCGGCACGGTCGACGTCGCCCGCCAGGAGGCCGAGCTCGGCGTCCTCGCGGCCCTCGAGCACCACAACCTCGTCAGTCTGCTCGACACCGGGGTCGTCACCGGGCGGGACGGCACGCACCAGCGCTACCTCGTGATGGCCCTCGTCACCGGGCAGGACCTCGAGGAACGCCTCGCCCTCGGCCCCCTCGCCGCCCGCCACATCGCCGAGATCGGCTACGACATGGCCGAGGCGCTGGACTACATCCACAGCCACGGCGTCGTGCACCGCGACATCAAGCCCTCGAACATCCTGCTCGTCGACTACGGCAACGACTCCGACCGTGCCCGTGCCCGGCTGACGGACTTCGGCATCGCGCTCGCCGCCGGGGTGGAACGCCTCACCGCCGACGGCGTCACCACCGGCACCGCCGCCTACCTCAGCCCCGAGCAGGCCCGCGGCGCCGAGGTCGGCGCGCCGAGCGACGTCTACTCGCTCGGCCTCGTCCTGCTGCAGTGCTTCACCCGGCGCCGCGAGTTCCCGGGGTCGCTCGTCGAGTCCGCCGTCGCGCGGCTCTCACGCGACCCGGTCGTCCCCGAACCGCTCCCGGACCACTGGAAGCACCTGCTGACGGCGATGACCGCGCAGGACCCGGCCGCACGCCCCGCCGGCGCCGACCTCGTCACGATGCTCCGCGACGTCGTCATCGCCGAGACCACCGGAGCCGACCACGTCGTCGACACCGCACCGGCCGGACCGGCACCGACCACCGCGGACACCCCGCGTCCCGCGACCCTCGACAGCCTGCCGGAAGAGGCCCTCGGTCGCACCACGGCGATGGCCGCGCGGCTGTTCGACGCACCGATCGCGCTCGTCGAGGTGCTCGACGAGGACCGTGCCTGGTCCCAGTCGTACATCGCACCCGGCGTCGACGACGCGGCACGCCACATCAACTTCCGCAACGGGTTCGCGCCCGTGCCCGTCCCCGTCGTGATCCCGGACGGCTCCGTCCACCCGGAGATGCAGCACAGCCCGCTCGTGACCGGGCCGCTCGGCATCCGGTTCTACGTCAGCGTCCCGCTCGTGCGGCACGACGGATCGCCGATCGGCACGCTCGCCGTGCTCGACACGAAGCCCCGGCAGGCGACTGAGGCGGACCTCGCGAACCTGCACGACCTGGCGGCGCTCGCCGTCACGCAGCTCGAGATCCGGCAGGAGTCGCTCCGCACGACGAGCGACGCACTGCCCGTCGCACACGTCACCGGCGACGAGGACCGCGTGCGGTAGGAGACGGTCGCCGACGACGGACGGGAGGCGCGGTGCGGGCCCGCACCGCGCCTCCAGTCCGACAGCGGGTCCCGTCTCCCGCTCGCTCGGCCGTCGGCGCTGCCGTCTCCTCAGCCGTCGGTGAGCGCGGCCGCGTAGGCCCGGACCGACCGGTGGTAGCGGGGGAGCGTCGGCTCGACGGCCTCGATCGCGACCCGGAGCGCCTCGTCGGGGCGACCCGCGCTGTGCAGTGCGAGCGCCAGGAAGACCTTCGGCGCCGCACCCGTCGCCGGGTGCTCCGGGGCGGCCCGGAGCATGGCGATCGCCTCGTCGACCCGGCCGAGGTTGCGGAGCGTCGAGGCGTGCTGGACGACCATCTGCGCCGCGCGCGTCGGGTCCACGGAGTCGAGGCCGGCGGCGGTCGCGGCCGTGTAGTGGACGTCGGCCTCGGCCTCGTGCCCGCCGGAGTCGTTCGCCCCGCCCAGCTCGAACGCGCCGAGCGCCGGGTGCGGTGCGGTGTCCGCCAGCGCGCGCATGCGGTCGATGCGCTCCTGGTCGTCGATCGTGTCGTCGGCCCAGAGTGCGGCGACGCGGGCTTCCCAGTCCTCGGTGCTCATCCACCCAGCGTATTGCCGGCACCGACGTCGGACGGGCCGTCCTCCGGTGCTCGGACGCCGGACGGGCCGTCCGAGATCGTGGCCCGGAACGACCGCACCAGGGGGATCCCGGGCCGGACGAGCGCCGGGGTGCGCCACGCCAGCGCGGAGCCGATCGCCGGGTACTCGGCCACACGGACGAACCACGGGTCCTCGTGGCCCTGCGCCTCGATCCGGACGGTGGCCACGGCGCCCTCGAACGCCGCCGTCCACTCGATCCACGGTGCGACCGACCCGTGCACCGCGTCCTCGCCGCTGGCCGTCGCCGTCCGGACCGAGACGTCGGAGCACGGTGGGAAGCGCCAGGTGAAGCCGCCGTACCCGGCGCCGACCCGTCCGTTGCTCCCCGGTCCACCCAGGCGGACGACCGCGTCACCCGGCACCCGGAACGACGAGGACCACGTGAGTTCCCACCCGCCGTCGACGGGCCGCCAGGCGAGCGTCCGGTCCTCGTGCAGCGCGACCGTCCGGTCCGGACGCTGCCAGCGGACCTCCTGCTGCAGGCTCGGTCCGTGGCACTCGGCGTGCAGGACCGTGGCGCGGCCGTGGTCGTCGCGCCAGACGTAGCCCTCGCCGTGCACGTAGGTCCGGCCGCCCCAGCAGTTCACGCCGTCGAGGTCGGGGATCGCGATGCCGACACCGCAGTGCCAGTCGTGGTCCGGCGGGTGGTGGGCGCTGACGACCGTGCCGCCGCGGGTCCGCACGGGGTGCAGGTACGGACGGGGCGACGACGTCGGGATCGTCCCCGCGCCGTCGAGGACCGACGCGACCGGGACGCCGTCGACGACGAGCTCGTCCAGCACCTCGTCGCGGACCGCGTGCGCCCACGGGGCCCCGACCTCCGAGAACAGCGCGCCCTGGTCCGCCGCACGCTCGACGACCGCCTCGACGTCCGTGACGAGCGGTCGACGCGCGGGCCCCTCGCCCTCCCACGTCACCCACGGGTGGTCGATCTGCACCGGCGCGGTCGCCCGCACGGCCTCGAGCACCTCGACGAACGCGCCGGTCGACACGAGCGGCACGAGCAGCGCGTCGCCGCGGGAGCGGTGGGCGAGCAGGTTCTCGAGCAGGTCGGTGCGCCCGAGGCTGTTGGTGACCCCGTCGATCGTGACCTCGTCGGTCGTGTACCCGAGGACCGCGCTCCCCGTCGTGCCACGGACCCGCACGCTCGGCAGGACCTCGGTCGGCCCGCACAGCGTGAGCGCCGCGGTCGCCTCGCGTCCGGTGGCCGTCGTGACCCGGACGGCCGAGGTGTCGTCGCCCTCGATCGCGTTCGCCCGGTACAGCTCCACCTCGACGCGTGCCACCTCCTCCGCTCGCCGACAGCCGACGAGCGCGAGGGCGGTCGCCACGGCGTGGGCGAGCGGGTTCGTGACCACGCCGTCGAGGACGTCCACACCGTTCACCCGACGGCGGCCCGCCCACGCCGACCGGTCCCAGTACGCCTGGTTCCTCGTCCACGTGCCGACCGCCGCGGCGGAGCGGACGGTCCCGACGACCGAGCCGTCGCGGATCGCGGGGAGTGCGTCGGACCCGAGGCTCTGGAACCCGACCTGCACCACGCGTCCGGTCCGTCGCTCGGCGTCGAGCAGGGTCGCGAGGGCCGCCCGGGTCGTCACGGGCGGCTTCTCGAGCAGCACGTCGGCGCCGGCCTCGAGCGCGGACAGGGCGAGGGGCAGGTGCGCGGCGATCGGGGCGGCGACCACCACGACGTCCACCGGCCCGTGCGCCCGCGCGGCGGCGACGTCGTCGACGACCGGCACGCCGCCGTCCTCGTCGGCGTCGAGGGTCGGGTCGACGACGGCCGTCAGCGTGCAGACCCCGAGTCCGACGAGCCGGTCGATGCTCGCCCGGTGGTGCAGGCCGTAGCCGCGCGCGCCGACGAGGACGATGCCGGGAGGCGCGGTGGCGTCGGTGCTCACACCCAGGACGGTACCGCCGGGGGTCGGACACGCACCAGCCCGTTCCCCGGGCGGCTCAGTTCCGGCGGACGAGCACCACGGAGTCGATGACGTCGTGCGGCGCACCCTCGGGCGTCGTCGCGGTGCGCGGTCGGAGCTCGGCGGCGACGACCTCCCACCCGGCACCGAGCTCCAGCGCCGCGAGGTCGTCGGCCGGCGTCGGGAACCGGTACGCCCGCATCTCCTCGGGCAGCTCGTCGTGCGGGGGAGCGGCGTGGGCCGTCACGAGCAGGCGTCCGCCCGGTGCCACGAACCCGGTGGCCCGGTGCAGGATCCGCTCGCGCGGGATCGTCACCGGCCACGACTGCAGGAACGACGCGGCGACGAGGTCGAACCGGGCGGCGGTCGTCCACGCACCCAGGTCGGCCGCGACGAACGCGGACCGTTCCTCGACCCCGGCGGCGACGGCGGCACGGGACCCGCGCGTGATCGCCGTCACCGACAGGTCGACCCCGGTGACGTCCCACCCCTGCCCGGCGAGCCAGAGGACGTCGCCGCCCTCGCCGCAGCCGAGGTCGAGCGCCCGCCCCGGCGGCAGCGACGAGGCCACGTCGGCGAGCACGGCGTTCACCTGCCCCGACCAGATCCCGTCGTGCTCGGCGTAGCGGGCCTCCCACCAGGTGCGTGCGGAACCGGATGCGCAGGCGGCGCTGTCGTCGTGGGTGTGCATGCGCACACTCCACCGCACGGACCGGGCAGGACCCAAGCGGTGTTGCCGCCCTGGCAACGTCGCACCGTGCGTGGCGGGGCCGCACCGCGCCTCCTGGCCGCCCGATCGTGAGCAGAAGACGTCGGGTCGCCGTCCCCGACCCGACCAATTCTGCTCACGAAGCGCCCGCGCCCGCGCGCACGGGTCCCCGCGCGCGCGGGTCCCCGCGCCCGCGCGCCCGTCAGTCGATCGGGCCGGCGTGCTCGATGCGGGCGCTCGCCGTGGCCATGTGGTCGTCCATCGCCCGCTGCACCGCGAGCACGTCGCCGGCACGGAGCGCCTCGAGGATGGCGCGGTGCTCCTCGTACGCCGCCTCGGTGGCCTGGCGCGTGCGGACCCGACGGCCGACCCAGACGCTGAGCATCGAGCGGAGGCTCTGCAGCAGGTCGGCGAGCACGTCGTTCCCGGCGGACCGGGCGAGCAGCACGTGGAAGCGGACGTCGGCCTCGATGAACGCGTCCGGGTCGTCGAGCGTCTCGTGCTGCCGGTCGATGTAGGTCTGCAGCTCCTCGAGCTGCTCCGGGGTCGCGCGCTGGGCGGCGAGGATCGCGGCGGTGCGCTCGAGCGAGGAACGGACCTCGAGCAGCTCCCGGGTCCGGTTCGACGCGAGCATGAGCCCCCACGACAGGGTCGTCGGCAGCAGGTCCGAGGTGCCGCCCTGCAGGTACGTGCCGGACCCCGGGCGGATCTGCACGATGCCGAGGATCTCGAGCGCGGCGAGGGCCTCGCGCACGGCGGAGCGGCCGACCCCGAGTCGTTCAGCGAGCACGCGCTCGGCGGGCAGGCGCGATCCCGGGGCGAGGTCGCCGGCGGTCAGCAGGGACACGAGCTGTCGAGCGACCTCGGAGGCGGGCGACCCCGTCGGGACCGACTCGAGCTCGAGGCGGATGTTGAGCGGGTCGTCCGGGCTGAACGCGGGCATGGAGTGAGCGTACCGGTCGGTCAACCGGTTGCCGGCGAGCATCGAAGCGATCCACGGGTTGTAAATGGTCAACCGGTTGACAAGTCGGTGTAGTCCGCGCACACTGGTCCGAGCGCACCGATGCGCCACCTCCGCGCCCGGCGCAGCAGCCGGCCGGAGCATCACCCCACCCGAGCAGGAGTCATCGTGGACATCCCCGCCACGCGAGGCATCCCCACCTCGGTCGTCGAGAAGACGACCATCCGCAAGATCGCGATCCGCATCGTGCCGTTCGTGGCGCTGATGTTCTTCATCAACTTCCTCGACCGCACCGCGATCTCCTTCGCGGCCCCGAACGGCATGGAGGCCGACCTCGGCCTGACCGCGGCCCAGTTCGGGTTCGCCTCCGGTGTGTTCTTCATCGGCTACCTCGTGCTCGAGGTGCCGTCCAACCTGGCGCTGCACAAGTTCGGCGCCCGCGTCTGGCTCGCCCGGATCATGATCACGTGGGGCATCGTCTCGCTGCTGTTCACGTGGGTGCAGAACTACCCGCAGCTCGTCGGCCTGCGCTTCCTGCTCGGCGTCGCCGAGGCCGGGTTCTTCCCCGGCGCGATCCTGTTCCTGTCGACCTGGGTCCCGGCCCGGCACCGCGGCAAGATGCTCGCGCTCTTCTACCTGGCGCAGCCGCTGACCAGCGTCATCGGGTCGCCGCTCGCCGGCTGGCTGATGACCCACGAGGGACTGCTCGGCGGGCTCGCCGGCTGGCGCTTCATGTTCCTCTGCGTCTCGATCCCGGCGATCGTCGTCGGCGTCCTCTGCCTCTTCGTGCTCAAGGACAAGCCGTCCCAGGCGAAGTGGCTCGACGAGGACGAGAAGACCTGGCTCGAGGGTGCGCTCGCGAAGGAGAACGACCAGAATCAGGGGAGCGCACACGGCAAGGGTGGCCTCCGAGCGGCGTTCGGCTCCGGGCGCGTCTGGATGCTCGCCGCGGTCTACTTCGGGTTCATCTACGGCCTCTACGCGCTGAGCTTCTTCCTGCCGACCATCATCGACGGCTTCCAGGAGCAGTTCGGCACCACGTTCGACCTGTTCCAGAAGGGGCTCATCACGGCGATCCCGTACGTGCCCGCCGCCGTCGTCCTCTACTTCTGGTCGCGTGACGCGTTCCGCCGCAGCGTGCGGGTCTGGCACATCGCGGTCCCGGCCCTCGTCGGCGGCCTGAGCATCCCGGTGGCGCTCTACATGAACAGCCCGGCCGCCACCGTCGCCGTCATCGCGATCACGGCCTGCTCGATCTTCGCCGCCCTGCCGAACTTCTGGACGGTCCCGACGCAGTTCCTCACCGGTGCCGCAGCAGCGGCCGGCGTCGCGCTCATCAACACCGTCGGCAACCTCGGCGGCTTCGCGGCGCCGTACATCACCGGTGCCGTGAGCGAGTGGACCGGCGGGTACCAGGTCCCGATGTTCATCGTCGGGTTCTTCATGGTCCTGTCGAGCGTCCTGATGTTCGTCCTCGGCCGGAACACGAAGCGGAACGAGCGACGCGCTGCCGACGCTGCTGTGCCGGCAGCGGCGACCACGACCCAGGAGTCCCACGCATGACACGCCTCTTCAACGACCCGGCGGACTTCGCCGACGAGGCCACCGACGGGTTCGTCGCGGCGAACGCGCGCTGGGTGCGGAAGGTGCACGGTGGGGTCGCCCGCGCGACCACCAGCCCCGAGGGGACCGTGGCGCTCGTCGTCGGCGGCGGGTCCGGGCACTACCCGGCGTTCGGCGGACTCGTCGGGCACGGTCTGGCCGCCGGTGCCGCGCTGGGCAACCTGTTCGCCAGCCCGAGCGCCCAGCAGATCACGGCGGTCGCGAAAGCGTCCGAGCACGGCGGCGGTGTGCTGCTGAGCTACGGCAACTACGCCGGCGACGTGCTCAACTTCGATGCCGCGGCGCGGGCACTGGCCGACAGCGGGATCGACGTCCGCACGGTGGGGGTGACCGACGACGTCGCGTCAGCCGACCGGACCGAAGCGCACAAGCGCCGCGGCATCGCCGGTGACCTGTGCGTCTTCAAGGTCGCCGGCGCCGCAGCCGAGCGCGGCGACGACCTCGACACCGTCACGGCGATCGCGGAGCGGGCGAACGACCGCACCCGCAGCTTCGGCGTCGCGTTCTCCGGCTGCTCGCTCCCCGGCGCGGACGAACCGCTGTTCACCGTGCCGGAGGGTCGGATGGCGATCGGGATGGGCATCCACGGCGAACGCGGCATCGACGAGACCGACGTCCCCACCGCGTCCGGACTGGCAGACCTGCTCGTCGACAAGCTGCTGACCGAGCTGCCGTCCGGTGTCGCAGTCGACGGCTCCCGCGTCGTCCCGATCCTCAACGGCCTCGGCAGCGTCAAGTACGAGGAGCTCTTCGTCGTCTACCGATCGGTGCAGCGGCGCCTCGCGGAGGCCGGCATCGTCATCGTCGAGCCCGAGGTCGGGGAGCTCGTGACGAGCTTCGACATGGCCGGCGTCTCGCTGACCCTGTTCTGGCTGGACGACGAGCTCGAGGAGCTCTGGGCCGCACCCGCCGACACCCCCGCGTACCGCAAGGGCGGCGCCGTCCCGCAGCAGTCGGTGTCGTCCGAGGTGCTCGAGGCCGACGTGGTCGCGCCGGTGACCCTCGGCACCGACGAGTCCCGGATCGCCGCGACCCGCATCGCGACGGCCATCTCGGCCGTGCGCGCGACGATCGACGTCCACGCCGACGAACTCGGCCGCATCGACGCGGTGGCCGGCGACGGGGACCACGGCATCGGGATGCAGCGTGGCTCCACCGCCGCGGACGCGGCAGCGCAGGACGCCGCAGGTCGCGGCGCCGGTGCCGGCTCCGTCCTCGCGATCGCCGGTGACGCCTGGTCCGACAAGGCCGGCGGCACGTCCGGTGCGATCTGGGGTGCGGCCCTGGATGCACTGGGTCGCGTCCTCGGCGACGACTCGCGTCCGTCGGCCACCACCGTCGCGGACGCCGTGCACGCGGCCGCCGAGGCCGTCCTCGCGTTCGGCGCCGTCCCCGGCGACAAGACCATGGTCGACGCGCTCGTCCCGTTCGACGAGGTGCTCACCGCCCGGACCGCGGCCGGTGATGACCTGGTCACCGCCTGGTCGGCGGCATCGGCAGCGGCGACGACCGCGGCCGACGCCACGGCCGACCTGCTGCCGCGGATGGGCCGCGCCCGCACCCACGGCGAGGACGCGGTCGGTACCCCCGATGCCGGCGCGATCTCGTTCGCCCTGATCACCGCCGCGGTCCTCGCGACGTTCTCCGAGAAGTGAGGAAGACCCCCATGACCGAGCAGCAGTTCCGCATCGTCGTCGGTTCGGACGACGCCGGGTTCGACTACAAGGAGATCATCAAGGCCGACCTCGCCACGGACCCGCGCGTCGTCAGCGTCACCGACGTGGGCGTCGACGCGGACGGGCACACCGCCTACCCGCACGTCGCCGTGGACGCCGCACGGATGGTGGCGAACGGGGAGGCGGACCGGGCGATCCTCATCTGCGGCACCGGTCTCGGCGTCGCGATCAGCGCGAACAAGGTCCCCGGCATCCGGGCCGTCACCGCGCACGACTCGTACAGCGTCGAGCGCTCGATCCTGTCGAACGACGCCCAGGTGCTCTGCATGGGCCAGCGCGTCGTCGGCGTCGAGGTCGCCCGGCGCATGGCTCGCGAGTGGCTCGGCTACACCTTCGACACGTCCAGCGCCAGCGCCGGGAAGGTCGCCGCGATCTGCTCCTACGAGACGAGCACAGCCGACGGCTCCGCGCCGGCTGGCGTGGACGCCTGATGCCGGCGTCCACGGCAGCCGCCCCGCTCACGATCGGGGTGTCGCTGAAGATGTACTTCTCCCACGCCCGGACGCTCGAGTGGGCAGCCGCCGTGGCCGACATCGCCCGGACCCACCCCGCGGTGCAGTCCGGCGCCGTCGAACTCTTCGTCATCCCGACGTTCCCCGCGCTCGTCCCGGTGCGCGAGGTGATCGGGGACGCCCCGGTGACGCTCGGCGCGCAGGACCTCGCCTGGGCGGACAGCGGTGCCTTCACCGGCGAGGTGTCCGGTGCGGAGCTGCGCGAGATCGGTGTCGACCTCGTCGAGATCGCGCACGCCGAGCGGCGCTCCCTGTTCCACGAGACCGACGACGAGGTCGCGGGGAAGGTGCACGCCGCCTTCCGCAACCACCTGCGACCCCTGATCTGCGTCGGGGAGACCACCCTCCCCACCGGCTCGGCCGCCACGTCGCTCCGCAAGCTCCGCGACGCGTCGGCAGCGGCCGGCGTGGGCCCTGCCTCCAGTCCGACCGCCGTGGCGGACGTGACCGCGCAGCTCGACCGGTTCCTGGCGACCGCGACCGCGGACGGTCTCGCCGGGCCGATCATCGCGGCGTACGAACCCGTGTGGGCCATCGGCGCCCCGGCGCCCGCGCCCGACGAGCACATCGTCGCGGTCCTCGCCGGCATCGAGGAGCACCTCGCTGCCCGACCGGACCTCGCCGGCTCCGTCGCGATCTACGGCGGCAGCGCCGGACCGGGCCTCCTCACCCGTGGCCAGGGTCGGATCGGCGGACTGTTCCTCGGCCGGTTCGCGCACGACCCCGCCGCCGTCCGGACGATCCTCGACGAGGCGGCACAGCTGGGGGCGAGCGCATGACCTCCCTGCTCGGCCTGTCCACCTACGCGTACTTCTGGCGGATGTCCGACCGCGTGCCGGACCCGATGTCGCTCGACGACGCGATGCGCGACGCGGCAGCGCACGACGGCGTCGACCTCTTCCAGATCTGCGACCACCTGCCGTTCGACACCGCGTCCGACGAACGACTCGCAGCGATCCGGGCGCTGGCCGACGAACTCGGCCTCGCGCTCGAGGTCGGCACCCGCGGCACGGACCCTGCGCACCTCGCGCGGTACCTCCACGTCGCCGAGGCGCTCGGCGCGACCCTCGTGCGGAGCATGTGGACGAGCGGCGACGACCAGCCCGACGCGCTCGAGACCGAGCGCCGACTGCGCCTGGCGCTCCCCGCGTACGAGGCCTCCGGCGTGACCCTCGCGCTCGAGACCTACGAGGTCGTCGCCACCCCGGACCTCGTCGCCGTCGTGCGGGCGATCGGCTCCGACCACCTCGGGATCTGCCTCGACCCGGCGAACACCGTCGCGCGGCTCGAACACCCCGCGGACGTCGTCGCGATGACCGCACCGCACGTCGTCAACTGGCACGTCAAGGACTCCGGGTTCACCCGGTCGCCGGGGTGGGTCGGGTTCCAGTACACCGGCGTCCCGATCGGCACCGGGGTCGTCGACCACGACGCCGTCCACACCGCGCTCGACCCGGACACACGGGGGATCAACCGCGTCATCGAGTTCTGGCTGCCGTGGCAGGACGCGCACGCCGACGCCCAGCCGTCCCCGGGCGAGACAGCCGCACAGACCACCACCCGCATCGAGGCGGCGTGGACCGAACACACCATCGAGTACATCAGGAGCAAGGAATCATGACCGACACCGTCACCACCACCCACACCGTCGCTGCCGGATCCGGTACGGCCGACGTCACCGTCGCCGTGATCGGTGCCGGCGGCAAGATGGGCACCCGCGTCTCGAACAACTTCGCGAAGAGCGAGTACACGACGCTCTACAGCGAGGCCTCGCCCGCCGGACAGGAGCGCATCGAGGCGCTCGGACGGACGATCACCGACAGCGTCGAGGCCGCCAGGGTCGCCGACGTCGTCGTGCTGGCCGTGCCGGACGTCCTGCTCGGCAGCATCTCCGAGCAGCTCGTCCCGGTCATGAAGCCGGGTGCCAGCATCCTGACCCTCGACCCGGCCGCCGCCTACGCGGGGCTGCTCGCGAAGCGCGACGACATCCACTACGCCGTCGCGCACCCGTGCCACCCGTCGGTGTTCCTCGAGCGCACCACCAAGGAGGAGTGGGACGACACCTTCGGTGGCATCGCCGCCCCGCAGGAGGTCATCGCGGCCTTCGACGCCTCGGAGTCCCTCGGTGACGAGGGCGACACCGCCAAGACCGTCGCCGAGGCCGTCATCACGACCATGTACGCGCCGGTCATCCAGGTGCACTGGGTCACGGTGAAGCAGCTCGCCGTCCTCGAGCCGACGCTCGTCGAGACCATCGCGTGCATGATCGGCGACTTCCTGAACGACGCGCTCGAGGAGACCGTCACCGGCGTCGGCGTGCCCCGCGAGGCCGCCCGCGCCATGCTCTACGGCCACACCTGGATCGCCCTGACGAACGGCCTGCGCGGCTCGAACCCGTTCTCGGACGCCTGCCACATCGCGATGGGCTACGGCCGCGAGAAGCTCATCAAGGAGGACTGGAAGCAGGTCTTCGACGACAGCGAGCTCGACTCGGTGATCGCCAAAATGCTCAAGATCGACGCCGTCAAGCGCTGATCACCCCCGAGACCGGAACGCCCCGCCGACCCCCTTCCGGCGGGGCGTTCCTCGTGGTCCCCACGCCTCGGCGAGCGTGATCGAGGCGACACCCGGCACCGTGAGCGCCTGCACCGCCGCCGCGAACCACGCGGCGGCGGCCGCGGAGTGCTGCTGCGGATCCGTCGCGTCCGGCACGAGCTGCGGCCCGTAGCCGGTTTCGACCGAGGCGTCGGTCACGACCCGGCGCGGTGACGTCGCCACCGCGTTGAACCGCGGACGGAGCGTCACCGGCCCGACGTGGAGCGGCCTGCCGGCGGCGAGCCTGGAGGCGCTCATCACCACCCAGCGCTGCATCCGGACCGACTCGGTCACCTGGGCACGGCTGTGGTCGTGCATCTGCGGCGTCACGCTGAACGTGAGCGGGTCGTCCCAGTCGCCGAAGCGGTCGATCGTGCGGTTGAGCTCGGTGAAGTGCGCGCGGGTGCCGGCCACGACCTCGAGGCCGGTCCGGGCCGCCGCGGCGTCCCGGAGCGCACGCTGCAGCGGCCCGGTGGTCACGTGCGACGACGGGTCGAAGGCACCGATGCGGACCACGGGTCCGGTCGCCAGCACGTCGTCGATCGCCCGGCGCAGCAGGTCCGGGTCGTCGGTCACGAACCGGACGTCGAGTGGGGCCCCACGGGCGTCCCGCCGGGCGGAGGCGAGCACCGCGGCGACGTCGGGGTCGCCGAGGACGGGTTCGACGAGGATCGGGACACCGCCCGGCAGGTCGTCGTCGTCGGGTCGGCCGGCTGCCGGGGCGGACGACGCCAGGAGCTGGAGGGTCGGGGGCGGCGTGACCACGGTGGTCGGACCCGGCCCGTCGAGCGGCGTGCGATCCGGGTCGGGGGAGGGCGCGCCTCCCGGCCGCCGCACCGCGGCCAGGGTGAGCGCCTGTCGGATCACGGTCCCGGCGTCGAGCGCAACCGGGAACGGCTCGGCGAGCGGTGTCGAGTAGGTCTTGAACGAGGCGTCGGTCCAGTTGCGCTGGTCCTCCATCTCGAACACGTCGCCGGACAGGTCGAGCGTGCAGGCGGTCCGGCCGGTCGTCCAGGTGTACCCGGCGACGTCGGTCGCGGGCTGGTGCGGGGCGATCCAGAGCGGGAACGCGTGGTCGGTCGGCGGCGACGCGGGGTGCCTGATCGTGACCGGGGTGCCGGCGAGCGTCGGCGGGTGCAGCACGACCAGGCCGATGCGGTTGCGGCGGAAGGGGGCTGCCGTGGTGGCGGTGACGTCCACGCGCAGGGTGTCGCCGGTGAGGGCGAGGTCGATGACCGACCGGAGGACGGCGGCGTCGTCGATCGCGCTCACCACCTCGGTGCGCACCCGCACGTCGGTCGTGCCCGTCGTGGTGACGGTCCGCCCGGTCACGGTGTCGTCGGCGGTCCGCCAGTCGTGGTCGCGGATGACGAACCGGACGCCGCGCAGGACCAGTACCCCGTCGTGGCGGACGTCGGCGACCTCCGCGCCCCGGAGGGTCACCTGCCACGGCCCGACGACGAGCACGTCCTCGACCACCGCGTCGTCCCACGTCACGTCGTCCCGCACCACGTCGTCGGTCATGTGCCCTTGCTACCAGTCGGTCAACCGGTTGCGCAATGATGGGTCCTGGAGCGACGTCGCTCCGAGGACGGGGCAGTGCTGCCTCGAGGACGGAGTGCACGCATGACCGGACGACTGACCGGCAAGACCGCCCTGGTGACCGGGGCCGGAGCGGGGATCGGACGGGCGATCGCCGACCGGTTCGTGGCCGAGGGCGCACGGGTCGTCTACGCCGACCGGGACGCGGCCGCCGCCGAGGCCGCCGCCGGGGACGCCGGGATCGCGCTCACCGTGGACATCGCCGACGAGCCGAGCGTGACGGCGGGGTTCGCCGAGCTCGCAGCCCGCGGCACCGTCCCCGACGTCGTGGTCGCCAACGCCGGCGTCCAGCTCTTCGGGCACGACGCCAAGGTCGCCGACGTCTCGCTCGAGACGTGGGACCGCACGGTCGCCGTGAACCTGACGGGCACCTTCCTCACCGTGAAGCACGCGGTCCGGGCGATGCTCGCGGCCGGGGGTGGCGGGTCCGTCATCGTCACCGGGTCGCCGACCGGCCTGAACGGCGAGGGGGCCGACTTCGCCGCCTACTCGTCGACGAAGGGCGGGGTCCACGCGCTCGTCCGCGCGACGGCGATGGCCTACGCCCGCGACGGCATCCGCGCGAACACCGTCGTGCCGGGCTACACCGAGACGTCGCTCGTCCGGGCGATCTCCGGCGACCCCGCGTCGCGCGCGGCCATCGTTGCGCGGACGCCCCTCGGCCGGGCCGGCACACCGGACGACGTCACCGGGATCATGGTGTACCTCGCGAGCGACGAGTCGTCCTACGCGACCGGGGCCGTCTTCCGGGTCGACGGCGGCATGACGAGCCTGTAGCTCGAGGTCGCCCGGCGGCCCGGATCGGGGCCGCACCGCGTACCGCGCTTCGATCCGGATAGCGCGGGCTGGGTGTCCGGTCCACGTGGGCCGTCCACGGCGCGCGTAGCGTCACGGTCAACGACGGTCTCGCTCTGCGTCCCTCTGACGCTCCGGTGAACCCTCCCTGACCCTGAGGATCCGTTCTGGACGTCGGTCCACACCAGGGTCGAAGCGGAGCCGGCGCTCGCGAACAGGGAGCACGAGATGAGCAACTACGAGTCGAACGACGACGTCCAACAGGTCCGGGTGACGACCTACCGGTACCTCAGACGAGCGAGCCGCCGCGGGTGGGCGATCCCGGTCGAGGCCGAACCCTCGCTCGCGGACCTCGTGGGGGAACGGGGCTCGGGCGGTCCGGAGGGACGGTGATCCCCGCGGTCGACCGACCGGCACCCGAGCTGGCGTCCACCGAACTCAGCGGGACGCCCGTCCGCGAAGTGGTCCGGAGCGGCAGCGACCCCGAGGCGGCGCTCGAGTTCTACCGCGAGGTCTACGACGGCCGCGACATGGCCTTCGAGCCGTCACCGGAGAGGTTCGGGTTCCGCTACCGCGCGACCGGCGACGACCGCGTCAGCCTCCGGACCTCGTCGGTCTCGGCGGCCCGGTCCGGCATCCTCGCGCCCGAACGCCAGTACCTCCTCGCGTGGTCGGTCGAGGGCGGCATCGTGGTCGACGACGACCGTGCCGACGCCGTCACCCTCCGCCCGGGCGTCCCGGTGCTGTACCCGGCCGGACGGCCCTTCCACGTCTGGGCACCGCCCGGCACCAAGCACCTCGTGCACGTCGACGCCGACTTCCTCGAAGCGGTCGCCGTCGTCGGCACCGACTCCGCACCCGTGCCCCTCGCGTTCCCGGTGACCGCGCAGCCGGACCGGCTCGTCGGGCTCCAGACCGTGCTGCGGCGCGTCGCCCGACCGCTGCTCGACGTCTCGGTCGTCGGGCCGGACCGCGCGGCGCTCGACCTCCGGCTCGCCGAGGCGGTGCTGGCAGCGTTCCGCACCGGTGCCGGACCGCCCGAACGGGTCGCACCCGCCGGGACCGTCGAACGAGCGAAGGCCTTCATGCACGCGCACTTCGACCGGACCCTCGCCGCGACCGACATCGCGGCGGCCGCCGACGTCAGCGTCCGGACCCTGCAGGAGGGCTTCCAGCGACGTGAGGGCAGCACCCCGATGGCCTACCTGCGGGACCTCCGGCTCGAGAAGGCCCGCCTCGGACTCCAGCTCGCCGACCCCCGCGAGACCTCGGTCGCCATGGTCGCCCACTCCTGCGGGTTCCGCCACATGGGGCGGTTCTCGGGCTCGTACCGTGCCGCGTACGGCGAGTACCCGGGGGACACCCTCCGCGGTCGGCGGAGACTCGTAGGCGCCGCGGATATCGTCGGGTGATGCCCCCAGAGACCAGTCCCGCAGCCGTGGTCGGCGACACCGAGTTCGCCGTGCGCGGGACCGGTGCGCCGGTGCTCGTCGTGCACGGCACACCCGGCGGGATCGACGTCGCCGAGATCATGGCGCGCTTCCTGCCGTCCACGGAGTTCCGGGTGGTGACGCTCTCGCGCCCCGGGTACCTCGGCACGCGCATCCGGCCCGGCCACGACTCGCTCGACGACGAGGCCGATCGCTACGCCGCCCTGCTCGACGCGCTCGGCATCGACCGGGTCGGTGTGCTCGCCTGGTCCGGCGGGGGGCCGGCCGCCTACCGCTTCGCCGCCCGCCACCCCGACCGTGTCCGGTCGCTCGTCGTCGCCGCCGGACTCACCGGCCGATGGGAGCCGCCCGCGGTCCCCGCGCCCGTCCGGATCGTCGGCGGCTCCGCCTTCGGTGCCGCACTCGCCCGGCTCGCCGCGCGGCTCCTGCCCGCGCTCGTCGTCCGGATCGCGGTGTCCGGGGTCAGCTCGCTGCGCGGCCCCGCACTCCGCGCCCACGTCCACGGCGTCCTCCGCGACCCCGACCGACGATCGTTCGTCGTCGACCTCGCCGGCACCGGCAACACCTCGGGCCCGCACCGCGCCGGCTGGGAGGCCGACGTCCGGAACCTCGGCGCGATCGAGGACCTGGCGCTCGCCGAGGTCCGCGTGCCGACGTTGCTCGTGCACGGCGAGGCGGACACCGACGTCGACCCGTCCCACAGCGCCCGCGCGGCGGCGACCGTGCCGGGTGCCGAGCTCGTGACGGTCCCCGGCGGCACGCACTTCGCGCTCTGGGACCACCGCGAGGCCCGGGCCCTGCAGGCTCGCGTGCGGGAGCACCTCGGCCGCGGCGCCCTCTGACGCCCGGCGGGCGCGCCCACCGCGCGCGATCCCGTGGGACCGGCACCGCGCCTCCTGGCGGTCGCGCTGGCGACGGGAGACCCTGCGCGCGGGCACGTGGAAGCCGCGATCCGGGGGACATCTCGGGGGACGCGCCGGTCGATCCGTCGGTGCGAGCGGTCGCGGCTCGCCTCGACGTGCTGGCGCGGGGCCGGGAGGCGCGGATCGCCGCCGTCGTGCGGCACGCGTCGGTCTGACCAGCGTCCGCAGGCCTTTTTGCCGGTTCTGAAGGGGCTGCGAGGAACGCCGCAGCCTGTGACGAACCGCAGGAATCCGCCGCTGGTGCCCAGCCGGGTCCAGGTTCGTGACCAATACGTTATCTTCCCGAGCCGCCTCCGCACCCGCTCGGGTCGGCTGGTCCGACCCGGAAGGAACCATGGGACGCCACGCACTCCCCGCAGCCCCCGACGGCGCAGCCGGCACCGGACCCGTCGAGCGCGGCGCCGGTGCCGCGGTCAGCGTCCCGCAGGTCGACACCGCGGTCGAGCCGCGCCGTCCCCGCGGACGTCGTTCCGCGTTCGGGCCCGCCGTCGCACGGCCCACCTTCGTCGAGCACACGAAGCCGGCCCGCACCGTCTCGATGTCGGCCGCCCGACCGGTCGCCTCGACGGCGGTCGCCGGGGCAGCCGTGCTGTCGCGGTCCGCGGTGCTGCGTGCCGAGCGTGCCGCCGACCCGAAGCACATCCGTCGGGCGGCGAACGCCAAGCGTGCGGCGATCCTGCTCGCGCCGGCCCTCGCCGTCACCTCGAGCCTGACGCTCGCGGTCCCGGCGAACGCGGCCACCCCGTCGACCGACGCGCACCACGGGACGACGACCTCGCAGCACACCCAGACCTACACGGTCGCCCGCGACGTCGAGGTCCCCGTGGTCTCGACGGACGGCATGACGACCACTACGACCGTGGTCTCCTACCCGACGATCGTGACGAAGTTCGGCGTCAGCACGCAGCAGGCCGAGGACGCGATCTCGAAGGTCCTCTCGGCCGGTGGCGACCGGGCGACCGTGGTCTCGACCGCCCTGCAGTACATGGGGGACCCGTACGTCGAGGGCGGCGCGAGCCACGAGGGCATCGACTGCTCCGGCCTGACGATGGTCGCGTACGCGGCCGTGGGGATCCCGCTCGTGCACTACGTGCCGACGCAGGACGCCGCCGCGACCACGATCCCGGAGTCCGAGGCACAGCCGGGCGACCTCGTCGTGTACGACAACGAGGACCACGTCGGGATCTTCCTCGGCGACGGCCTCGTGCTGCAGGCGCCGCACCCCGGCGCGGTCGTCGACATCGTGCCGATGTACTCGGCGGCGCACCACTTCGCCCGGGTCCTGCCAGCCGGCAGCTGACCGGTCCTGCGCACCGGCAGCTGACCGGTCCTGCGCGCTGGCAGCCGCTCTCGACGGCAGACTCGTCGGTCGGCCACGGGGTGCGCGAGCGCGCGCCCCGGACGGCCTCACCCGAAGAGTCCGCCCGGAGCGCGTCGGATCCCCCCGATCCACGACCACCGTACCCGGTATTCCGCATTCAAATACATGACGACCGCCATGGAATCGGGCTGGTCGCGGTCGTCCCGTAAACTGGAGTGATGGCCTCCGAGACCCGCACCCCCTTCGAAGAGCAGCGCTCTGCTCGACCGCAGGTGCGTCCGCGCACCGAGGGCTGGACGCAGGCCACCGGCACCGACGGTCGGCCCCTGCTGCAGTTCGCCTCCCCGAAGCGCGGCAAGCCGCCCGTGCACCTCGCCGACATGACGGTCGCCGAGCGCGAGGCGAAGGTCGTCGAGCTCGGGCTGCCGAAGTTCCGGGCGAAGCAGCTCGCCACCCACTACTTCACGCACTACACGTCCGACCCGGCGGCGATGACCGACCTGCCGGCTGCCCAGCGCGAGGAACTCGTGGCGGGGATGCTCCCGCCGCTCCTCACCGAGACCCGTCGTCTCGCGACGGACAAGGGCGACACGATCAAGTTCCTCTGGAAGCTGCACGACGGCGCCCTGGTCGAGTCGGTGCTCATGCGCTACCCGGGGCGCATCACGCTCTGCGTCTCGTCGCAGGCCGGGTGCGGCATGAACTGCCCGTTCTGCGCCACGGGGCAGGCCGGACTCACCCGGAACATGTCCACCGCCGAGATCATCGAGCAGATCGTCCGCGCGAACGCCGCGATCGCCGCCGGGGAACTCGGGGGTGATCCCCGCAAGGGCGGCAAGGACCGCGTCGACGCCGAGCGCGTGACGAACATCGTCTTCATGGGCATGGGGGAGCCGCTCGCGAACTACAAGCGGGTGATGGACGCCGTGCGGATCATGGTCGCACCGCAGCCGAACGGCCTCGGCATGAGCGCCCGCGGCATCACGATCTCCACGGTCGGGCTCGTACCCGCGATCAACAAGCTCGCCGACGAGGACATCCCCGTCACCTTCGCGCTCTCCCTGCACGCTCCCGACGACGAGCTCCGCGACGAGCTCATCCCGGTGAACTCGAAGTGGAAGGCGGACGAGGCGATCGACGCCGCCCACAACTACTTCGTCAAGACGGGGCGCCGCGTCTCGATCGAGTACGCGCTCATCAAGGACATGAACGACCACGCGTGGCGCGCCGACCTGCTCGCCGAGAAGCTGAACAAGCGCGGCAAGGGGTGGGTGCACGTCAACCCGATCCCGCTCAACCCGACCCCCGGCTCGGTGTGGACCTCCTCCGAGGTGCACGTGCAGGACGAGTTCGTCCGCCGGCTCAACGCCGCCGGCATCCCGACGACCCTCCGCGACACCCGCGGCAAGGAGATCGACGGGGCGTGCGGCCAGTTGGCCGCGGCGGAGTAGGTCCGACCGAGTTCGGTTCGGTCCGGTTCGTCTGGTTCGTTCGGGAGGCACGGTGCGGGTTCGCACCGTGCCTCGCGTCGTTCCCGGCGTCGGATCCGCGTGTTCCCGGGCCTCGCGGCCCCGACACGCCCGGGATGTGGGCCGGGTTGGTGCTGCCGTTCACCTCTGCGTAAAGTAATCACTCGTTGCCGCTGAGGCGGAGAACGGAACGGCCGAGACGGTCACCGGGTCACAGACCAGGAGATCTTGTCCGCCACGGTTCTTCCCCGGGCAACGAAAGCCAAAGCCTCTCTGGCGATGTTCGCTTCTGCGAGCGGAGTGGGGAGTGCGTCTGGTCCTTGAGAACTCAACAGCGTGCACATTGTCAATGCCAATTTATTGACCCCGTGCCTGGTCTGCTTCGGCAGGTTGGGTCGGAGACAATTCC